>CAMWJS010000079.1 GCA_947174635.1 uncultured Muribaculaceae bacterium | reverse complement strand
GCCTTCGCTTTTGGGCACCACTTTCATCGAAGCGTTGATGTCTCCGAGATCCTGGGTATAATCTTTCTCAAACATCTTGCAGAGATAGTTTTCGCCGAAGTTGCCGGTGTGCTGGAGCACGATGTCGAGAATGAGTTTCATGTCGCGTTTGTGAACCTCATCGATAAGTGTCTGGAATGCTACATCGGCATCTGCATCGGTAGCATCCTTTGATACGTAACGGTGGTCGACTTTCGAGAAATCCATGGCGTGATAGCCGTGATAGTCGAGACCCGAGCCGTTTTCTACGACAGGCGTAATCCACACGGCTGTGAAACCGAGAGCCTTGATGTAGTCGAGTTTGTCGATAAGACCTTTGAAATCGCCGCGCCACTCGGGGTCGTTGACGTTGAGCACTCCGTCCCAGCAATAGGTGTTGTTGGTCGGATCGCCGTCATAGAAACGCGTTGTCATGGTGAAATAGATTGTCTCGTCGCGGAAATCCGTACGGTCTCCGACAAAAGTTGCCGCATTGGCCGACAGCGCAGACATTGCCACAGCCGTCCCCAGCAGCAAGCGGGAAAACTTTTTCATCTTGTTAAATTTAAGAAATGTAAGTAAATAATATGGTATTAAAAAAACTTTCCTAAATAAAATATAATATTTCGCAAATATATGTCAAAATATACAATTATGCAAGCCTATGCAGCATAAATCCCCGCGTGACCTAAAAAATGCGATATATATGCGATATATAGAGGTCTTTTTCAGTTCTCTATCCATAAATCAGCCTGCGTTTTTCATTAAGAGGGTGTCTCATAACAAAATTTTCGACTCAGTGCTTAACTTTTGTTATGAGACACCCTCTAAGTTCTTCACGGAAATATGGATTACGCACCGCGCTGTCATCCGTTATATCAACTTTCCGTCCGAAAACATCTTCAAGGGCATACCGGAAAACAACCAGCGCGGCAAGCAGACGGTGCGACATAATACAACGCATAAAAAGCAATGCCTGCAAGTTCATGAACTTGCAGGCATCTAACCCTTTAAGGGTCGGGGTGAGAAGACTCGAACTTCCGACCTCCACGTCCCGAACGTGGCGCGCTGCCAACTGTGCTACACCCCGATTGGCTTTCAGCGTGCAAATTTACAAATTATTTTTTATATATCCATATTTTTTTATATTTTTTTGAAAGCGCTGAGTTAAAAATATGGCTGAAGCGCGCACTGGTGAGTGTAAATATTTGAAAGGAGCATGGCATAGTGAGGGTGTTGCAGAACTAAACTTTCCGCGGTTGAAAACCGCGGCTACTAAGCGCAGCATCCTGACAATCAGTAGCGTAGCAGCCGCGGTTTTCAACCGCGGAAAGATAAGAATGAGTTCTGCAACACCCTCCATGCTCCTTTCAGAAATATGTCTTATACGGATTTATTTCATAAATGAAGCGAATGCGTTGATACCGATATGGTTGCAGTTGAGCGAACGCGCCGAGGAGAGGAATGTGCGGGCTTTGTCCACGTCTCCCATGCCGTAATGTCCCAGAGCCATCATGTAGCGGCAGTGTACCTGATTGGCTGTGTTGAGGTCGCTTTCCCAGATGAGCAGGTCGGGGAGCGAGACGGCGAAGTAGTCGGGTTTCATGTCGTCGAAGATGTGCTGCTCGCCGTAGGTGATGAGGCGGTTGAAGCGACCGCGCGCCTTGTCGGTGTTGCCGAGGGCGAGCTCACACAAGCCGGCGTAGAAGAGTTTGTCGGGGGCGGCATCGTTGTAATAGAGGGCGGCAGCGGGCTCGAGGGGCGCCACTGTGCCGGCAGCCCATGCCTGACGCGCTTTGTCTGTGTCGCCGAGCGCTTCATAGGCGCGTCCCAACAGATAGAGGATGTCGTTTTCGAGGGCGCCGTGGAGCTTGCCTTCACCGAGATGGTGTGGGTAGACGAGGCACTCTTCGAGCAGACGGACGGCTTCGGCGGCGTTGCCTTGAGCGATTGCCTCCTTGGCGAGCTCGATGCGGCTGTATTGGTATTGCGCGGGCACTTTGCCTTCGCCACCTTCCCAGGGGTGGAAGATGTGGCTGTCGAGCAGCTCGATGGCTCGGCGGTAATTGCCGGTGAGGTTGAGCAGGGTAATCTGCTCGAGGAGCAGGTCATCGCGGCGCTTGATAAGCTCGGGATATTGCTCGAGAAATGCCAGACGCTCGGCGTGGTCGCGACCAAGGCGTTTGTAGAGCTGGTCGAGTTCCATGAGTATGCGGGCGTCGGTAGTGTCAAGGCTGAAAGCGCGCTCCATCATTTCGAGGGCGGCGGCTGCGTCGTCGAGTTTGTTGAATGTGGCGAGCGCGAAGTTGCGCCATACGGTGGGGAACTCCGGATTGAGTTCGGCTGATTTGCGCCAGAGCGCTATTGCGAGGTCATACTGACGCTTGTCGTAATAGAGGTTGCCGAGATAGTAGGGAGCGTTGGCATCGCCGGCGTTTACGCGCATCGCTTCATTGAGGGCGAGGATAGCCTCCAGACGGTTGGGGAAACAGAAGTCGGGCGACACCTTGGAGGCTTCGATAAACATAGCCTTTGCCTCGGCCTCTTTACCCTGACATGCGAGACAGTAGCCCATATAGTAGCGGGTCATCGGAGTGACGGCGTTCTCCCCGACTGCGATGTTCCATACATTGAGGGCGTCCTGCCAGCATCCGGCGGCCACGTAGTCGAGAGCCACCTGGTCGTAGTCGTTGGCATCGCGGCGCATCATCTCGCGCATGGTGTCGGTTTTACCCGATTCGTAGAGACAGCCGAAGTTGAACGGGTCGAGTTCAAGTGCGGCGGCGCAGCATTTGAGAGCATCTTCTTTGCGTCCCATGCGGTTGAGTATGTTGGCTTTGAGGGCGCGCGCCACGTGGTTGTGCCAGTTGCGTATGAGCGAGCGGTCAACCTCGTAGAGGGCATCTTCGAGTCGTCCCTGCAGCGATGAAATCTGAGCGCAGGCCATGTAACCGGCGTCCTGCCATGCGGCGTTCCACGTCGATTTGTAGAATCGGTCGTAGGCTTCGGAGTATTTACCCTGGAAACGCAGAGCGAGACCGAGGTTGAAGATAGGTTCGCCGTCGTAGGGATTGGGGTTGCGGCGGGTGATTACCTTGACGGCGGTACGTAGATATTGCTCGGCGATGTCGAAGCGGCCCTTGCGTATGTACCATAGTCCGAGAGCGTTGTTGCAGCGCACGTCGAGCGGGTCGCGGCGCAGGCCCTCTTCGTAGTATTCAACGGGATTGAACGTAGCGTGGCGGTACTGCTCGAGATGCTGGCCGGTGAGGAACAGCTGCTCCACAGTCTTGATTTCATCGGGGCGCAGCGCGGCCTCTGCGGCGTCGGGAATAGGACGTATGTCGGCCGGCTCGGCATGCCATGTGAGCAATTCGCGGCCGTCGGCGGCAGTGATGATGACATTGAGGGTGTCGAAGGGCGCATCCCCTACCGTTATCACCTCATCGTAAATCTTCTCAGGCGAGAGAGTGAGCGACTGCTCGGTGATGACAGCACCGTTGTCGGCAGCGACCTTGATTGTGATGACCTGCTCCGAAGTGGCGAATACTTTGAGGTTCACCTTTCCTTCGCCTGCGGGGTCGATGTTGAGAAGGATATCCTTTGATGCGTTCTTCACGACTCCGAGTTCACGGTAAGGGAGGAAATACTGGGAGAACGATTTCTCCTCAAACGGCATTAGCCAGGTGAAGTCGGGTTGGTTTTCGGTGTAGACGCCGGCCATCAGTTCGATGTAGGGCCCGTCTTCGTCGGTGAGGTTGCGGTCCCAGGCGCGTCCGAAGTCACCGTTGCCCCACGTCCACTGCTTCTTGCCGGGCGACACGTGGTGCGACGCCACGTGGAGCATGCCGGCGCGGGTGTCGTTTTCGTAGCCACCCTCGAAGTTGTATTTCGAGTTGACGGCCATGTATGATGTGGGCACCTTGATATTGCGGTAGTTGGAGATGTCGACACCTGCGGAATAGTCCATCTTGTAGTAGGTGCCGGTGGCGATGGGGAACGAGCTTACGGCACGCTTGCCGTGGTCGAACACGGCGTTGACATCGGCGGGGAACACGCTCTGGTAGTGGTCGTTGACGGCAACCGCAGGATTGGCCCACCACAGGAATGTCTGAGGCAGCGGGGTCGGATTGTAGAGCACGCCCTTGATTTCAAGATAAGCCTTGCCGGGAAGCAGGGTGAAGCCGGCCATGCCTTTCTGGTGGAACATGCGCTCACGCTCGTTGACCCATACGGTCACGCCGCCGTCAGCAAGCTCCTCGATGGTGCAGTCGACGGGCATGAATGTCGAGGGACGGTGGTGCTGGGGCCAGTTGAATTCTATACCGCCCGAAATCCAGGGACCGGCAAGACCGACAAGCGCGGGCTTGATGACATGGTTATAGTAGATGAAGTGACGGTTGCGCACCTTGTCGTAGGCCATCTGCACGCGGCCACCGAGCTGCGGGAGTATCATCACTTTGATGTATTCGTTCTCAATCCAGACGGCGTCATATTCGACGTCGGTCTTCGTATCGGAAATCGATTCGATCACGGGATAGGGATATACCACACCCGACGAGCCCTGATACACTCGTTTTTCAAGGAAAATAGGATTTTTTTCGGGGGCACCCGGTTCGTAGGTGGGTATCACCACCTTCTCTTTCCATGCTTTAACCATAGTTTTTGTAGTTTAATAAGGCGTGCCGGTCATGTACCTGTCAATCTTCACCTTATCGCCGGCACGCCTGATTGTTTCGTGTTGTTATATGAAGTCTGTCAATTAGGATGCTTATGCGTAAGTAACCGGTCAAAATCCTTCCGCCATAATATCAAAATAATGAGAATGGTGGGTATAAAATAATTTTAAACAGTTACTTAATAATTAATCTTTTACGAGCTCTTTTTCAAGCTGTTCGAGCGACTTGCCTTTCGTCTCGGGGAGACGGCGGCGGAGATATACGAAGCCCGCAAGGCAGATTGCGGCATAGAGCCAGAATGTGCCGTACGACCCGAGTCCGGCGTTGAGCAGCGGAAAGGTATATGTCAGCGTGAAGCAACCGGTCCAGAGGGCGAATGTGCACACGCCCATCGCCGCAGCCCTTATCTTGTTGGGGAAGAGTTCGGCAAGCAGCACCCATGTAATCGGGCCGAGCGACATGGCGTAGCATGCGATGGCGGCAACCACGCATATCACCATCACGATACCGCTCACATGGAGGAAATAGCATGTGCCGAGCACGAGATATATCCCGCCGAGGCCTACGGCACCAAAGAGCATCAGCTTGCGGCGCCCCCAACGGTCGACGGTGAAGATTGCCACGAATGTGAACAATACATTGGCAACACCCGTGACCACGATATTGAAGAACATGTCGCCGATAGGGAAACCTGCGCCCTGGAATATCTCCTGCGCATAGTTGAAGATGACATTGGTGCCGCACCACTGCTGGAACACGGCTATGATGATGCCGAGCACAAGCACCGGAGTGTAGCGGCGGCTGAAAAGGGCCCGGAGGCCGGCGCGCTCATTGTTTTTCTCGGCGTTGCGTACAAGCGCGATGCTCTCGGCCGCATATTTCTTTCCGCCGATTTTGAAGAACACCGACTCCGCTCGCTCCTCGCGGCCGACAAGTGTGAGCCAGCGCGGACTCTCGGGTATGAAGCAGGCCATGATGAGAAATATCGCAGCGGGGAAAGCCTCAGCCCAGAACATCCAGCGCCATCCCTCCTGTCCGTTCCATGAATTGAGTATACCCTCCGCCGTGATGCCGTCGGGCATAGGTTCGGCAAGGAGCATATTGACAATCTGCGCGGCGAGGATACCAAGCACGATTGTCATCTGATTGAGTGTCACAAGTTTGCCGCGGATATTGGCCGGAGCCACTTCCGCTATGTACATAGGCGATAGCGCCGAGGCGATACCGATGGCTACACCTCCCACAAAACGTGCCGCGATAAATCCGGCATATACACTGAAGGCTCCTGTCGTATAGGCTGACAACAGAAATATCGCCGCCGAAATGACGAGAAGCGGTTTGCGTCCGTAGCGGTCGGCCATCATTCCGGCAGTCGTAGCGCCGAGAAGACAGCCAAGTATTGCCGACGACATGGCCCATGCCTGCTGCGCCGGATTGTCGGCGATGCCGAAAAACACCTCATAGAAAGGCTTGGCGCCGCCTATCACCACCCAGTCGTAGCCGAAGAGCAGACCGCCCATAGCAGAGACGAGGCAGATGAAAAACACGAATAATCGGTTGTAAGAATTCATGATATTGTCAAGTTGGTTATTTTCTGTGATAATGTGACGATTGTCAGTTTACGCTGCAAAATTACCACACCCCCGCCCTCTCCGCAATGGATAAAATTTTTCAATTGATGGACAATATTACGATTTGTGCGTCGTCGGGAAATTAACTACGGATTGCCGCTGCGTGACAAGCCATTATGAACATTATTTCCAACATTTCATACATTTTATCACGATTGTTTACCTTTTTTTGATTTTCGGTATATATCTTTGCAGACGTAATTCCGCTCAAATTTATAATGACATGAAAACAAGTTTCTATTTCGTGGTCTGGATACTGATTTATCCGCTTCTCGGCCTTATCGACAACCAGTTCGTCAACCGCAACTCGTTTCTCGTAGCGCTCGCGGCCGTGTGGGGACTGTCGATGCTCCTCAACCGGCTCATGCCCTCGACACTCAGCTACGAGCGCCACACGCAGGCAGCACCGATACTTGAGGATATATTCACCAGCAATGTCGCGGCGTTCGGGCGGCGACTGCGTCGCGACGCTGTCATAGAAACTGTCACCGCCGTCTATTTATGCCTGTCGACTGTCGCCATAATGTATCTCGTGTTCAAACTCAATGTCGACGGATGGATGATGCTCGGCATCTTCGCCGTAATCACCTACGGGGCCATAGTCCGCTGCGTCAACCTCATCAAAGCAAAAATAGCCCTGAAATCCGACCCCACCCGGGAACTATGTATGGAGATAGCCCGGAAAAACTACATGCTCGACTATGAGTCATACCACAATGCCCGCTCCACAATGTCGTACGAGGAGATGATGTCGGCCCACCGCCCACGCCATTTCAATATTTTCCAGATTGTATCGCTGCTGTTTGCCGTCGCATCCATACTCCTCGGCCTTTACTATATAGTCGACGGGCTGTCATATATACCCTATTTAAGCGACACCAACCTCAAGCTCGGGCTGGGCTCCGTAGTGATTATCGCGTTCCTCTACGGCTCTCTCGCCATAAGTTTCGGAGTAAAGGATACAATCTCGCTAATCAACGCACTCAGACACAAGCCATCAGCCATCAACCGATAAAACTACAATCATAATGGAAGCAATATTATCAACCCCCAATATCGTCGAGGCGGAACAGATACTTGCCGCTTTGGGTCAAGCAGACATCGAAGCCCGTATAATCGAGGATAACGGCACATTTATCTCGGCCTCTGGTAATATCGTCAACTACCGCATCATGGTCAACGACGGCGATGCAGACGCCGCCAAAAGGATAGCAAGCGACTATCGCGCCAGGAACAAAGCTACTGAGACTATGCCGTGGTGCCCGGAGTGCGGCAGCGAGGATGTGTCGGAAAGTGTCGTTCGCCACAAACACGGCTCGATATGGTTTCTGGTACTCGCGCCAATAATGTTGGTTGTGGGATTTTTTTCGCCGCCCTTTTTCTTCTGGCTCTTCACTGCCGGAGCGGTGTTGTTTATAATCCAGTATTTCATTGGCTATAAGACACATCGCTACCACTGTAACAAATGCCACCACATATTCAAAAGATACTGATACGCGGCAATAGCGAGAACCACTCTCAAAAACGACAGCACTCCTGCCAAAGCTTCTGTCCTACTGTTCAAAAAAGTAGAAAAGCCTTGGCAGGAGTGCTGTTTTTATACCGTGATTCTATCAGTACATCGGGGTAAACGGTGGGGCTGGCCGGAGCATGGAGGTCTGGTCGCCACAGGCGTTGAGCATGTCGGCGGTGACGATTTTCATTACCGGAGCCCCCTGATGGAAGTCGCATTTGTTAAGGTCGATGTAATATAGACCGTTGGCAACAGCAAGGTCGAAATAATAGCGGAGGTCGCGCAGATTGGAGAACGAACGCCATTGGGTCGACGAAACGTTAGGCTCCCCCTCTACGGTATAGCTATAAGGCACGCAGCAGTTGAAAAGTACGGTGCGGGCAATAGATACGCCAAGGTCGGCATCGCCGGTTTTCTCGACATGCCTTACGAAGAAATTGGCGCGCACACACCTGTCGGGACTCGACACTGTGCCCGGCAACGCATGGACTCCACCGATCTTCTCCCAATAATCCACAATAGCCTGCATCTGCGGCCACGTCGGATCATTGGTCATGGCATGCATGTCGGTAGTTCCCTCATAAATCTTGATTTCGCCGTGGTCGAATTCGATTACCGCCGAGTGCCCCGACGCATCGGTGACACCCCAGTGGAGCGTTGACGACGTACCCTCGTCAAACGTAGCTCCAGAAAGAGAGAAATCATGCTTCTCGAGCACCTTGATTACCTCATCGGTAGTGGCGTTCATATCGAGAAGCCACGCAGGGAACATGGCAAGCGACATGGGAGGACGGTCGACAGTGGCATCGTTGTCGTAGACCGTACCCTTGCAGAACAGCCCGTTGACCGACAGCCCTTTTTCATTCATCCCCTCGGTGACACCGCCGTCATATCCCACAGCATATACAGCACCATATCTGGAAGTCCACGTCACTGCACCCGGCTTGTCGGAGCCCTGTTTTTCCATGCCCCGCGGATAGACATATATGTTTGTGGGTATAGGCGTCTTCCAGTCGAGCGACCGGCCTATGACAATCAAGTCGTCATTGCCTTGATATATGATACGCGTGCAGGCATCACCCTGTTGCCAGCAAACACCAGCCATAACGGCTGCGGATATCAATCCTTTTGTCATAATTTCAGATAAACGAGTCATATTATTTCATATTAATTGTAAAACAGATGGTTGCAAACGCCGGCCGGCAGTCGCCGACGCACATTTACCGGCATCCCGTCCGGTAATATTCCAACAACGTGCAAGCCGCTAATGTTCAACAACAACAGTCGCGCCACACCCTGCATTCAGACTTCAAACCAACCGGCATCCGACGCCTCAAAGAAAATTCAAAGAAAAATTAAAAAATTATTGCAAAAAAATCCGCGAAAAAATTTGCCACCTCACCAAAACTGTTTAACTTTGCACAACCCGAAAAGGAAAGATGCCGGAGTGGTCGATCGGGACGGTCTCGAAAACCGTTGTACCCTTACGGGTACCCAGGGTTCGAATCCCTGTCTTTCCGCAAAACCGATAAAAAAGGCTGCAAGTCAATCGACAAGCAGCCTTTTGTCGTAATAAGAGACTTACACCAAAGATTATATTATAATGAACGGAGCATCTTGTCGATACACTTTTTCTTTTGCTCTGCTCCGGGATGGACGTAGAGGTTGAGGGTAGTGGAGATGTCAGCATGACCGAGAATGACGCTGACGGTCTTGTAGTCGCAGTTGCTTTCGATGCAGCGTGTGGCGAAACTATGTCGAAGTCCGTGGAATTTCAGCGGCGGTATGCCAAGCTGCTTCATCAGCTTCATGTAATAGTTGCGGTAGGTGCGCGGCTCAATGGGCTGTGGCTCGTTGCTTATGACGTAATAGTCGCCGTTGACCACCTTTTTCAAAGGTCGTATCATCGTCATAAGGGTTTTGTTTAGGGGTATCTCGCGGGTGGAGTTTGCGGTCTTGGGGGTATTGACCACAATTTGAGTGTGTTTGGAGCCGTCATCTTCAAGTACGTATATTCTCTCCACCGTGCGCTGCACTGCCAGCATAGAGCGTTCAGTGTCGAGATCGCTCCATTTCAAGCCGCAAACTTCACCGATGCGTAGACCGGTAGTAAGGCAGATGTATATGCCGAGATTGCGGAATGTGAAGTTCTGACTGATGTAGTCCAGAATCTTGCGGTGGTTTGCAGGGGTCAGAACTTCTATGCCCTGCTTTTCGGGAGTGCTCGGATATTTTATGTCCCACTCGCAGTGCTGGAGATAGCCGCGTTTCTCACCGAAGCGGACTATCATTTTCAGGACTATTAGGATGTCCTTGACGTACTTCTGACTCAGATCGGCATTAAGTCGGTCGATTACAAACGACTGCACATCCGCTTCGGTCACGGCATAAAGACTGCCGAAAGTCGGAAGGATTTGATTTTCTATTATCAGCGCGTAGGCTGAGTATGTGGATTGCTTCACATACTGTCGCTTGTCCTTTTTCCAAAGGATAGCAAGGTCTTTGATGGTGATTTTTTCTTTTTCCATATTCGATGAAATGAATTGATTAGGATAATTAAAGAAAATATCGCATCAATTCGCCCGCTTCCACATCCGCGCCCGCCCTGCGCTTCCCCGGCTTCAC
>CAMWJS010000078.1 GCA_947174635.1 uncultured Muribaculaceae bacterium | reverse complement strand
CGCTCGACGATTGACCGCTCTGCGTTTAACATTTATTGTCGAACCGGCTCTAAATATAGTGTCGGTCAGACGGGGGTCACTCCGATGCCGGGGGCGTCGGAGAGTGTGATTTTGCCGTCTACGATTTTCATGCCGTTGAAACGGTCGTTGGTTATCAGAAGGTTACCGTCGAGATCGGCATAGTCGGCAATCGGCGCAAGCTGCGCGGCGGCCGAAACGGCGCACGATGTCTCAGTCATGCAGCCGAGCATCACTTTCATGTCGAGAGCTCGGGCGAGCACTGCCATCTTGTAAGCCTCGTGCATGCCGGTACTCTTCATCAGCTTGATGTTTATGCCGTCAAATGCCTCGGAGATGCGGCGCACGTCGCCGATACGCTGCAACGACTCGTCGGCGATAAGCGGCAGCGGCGAACGCTCGCGCAGCCATGCAGTGTCGTCATGCCGGTCGATGGCGAGAGGCTGCTCCACAAAGAGACAGTTTCGTTCGGCAAGCCAATGGCACATCTCAAGAGCCTGATTGCGGTCGGTCCACCCCTGATTGGCGTCGACGCAGATAGGCACATCGGTCATAGAGCGAATAATATCGACCGTCTCCTTGTCGTTGTCAAGCCCCATCTTCACCTTTAGCACACGATAGGGACTCGCCTCCTCCACTTTACGGCGCACGACATCCTCGGTGTCAATACCGATGGTGAACGACGTGCAGGGACACTTCTCCCTGTCGAGCCCCCAGATGCGGTGCCACGGCTGCCCCATCAGCTTTCCCGTCAGGTCGTGCAGTGCTATATCGACAGCCGCTTTTGCCGCACGGTCGGCCGGGCTCAGGCTGTCCATGTATTCATGAATCTCCTCCACGGCAAACGGCGAGTCGAAGCGGCTCAGGTCAAGACGTGACAGAAACGCCACCACCGAGTCGACCGTCTCTCCCAGATATGGCGGCATAGAAGCCTCGCCGTAGCCAATCACACCGTCATATTCGATTTCCACCTGCACGTCGGGCGTGGTGGTGCGCTGATACTTGGCAAGGTTGAAGGCATGGCGCAGTTGCAGCTCGTATGGGAAAAAACGCATAGTCATACGTCCGCCGCGGTTGACATATCGCGTCGGCTCGCCCCATGCCGAGAAACTTGTCGGCAACATCGAGGCAAAAACCCCGCAGGCCGTGACGCGCAAAAAATCTCTTCTTTTCATAAAAATCACATTTGGGCCGGTCACGAATGCCTGTAGTTGGCATAACGGCGGCGATGTTTAAGATAGTCGGGGTCACCCTCATGGCTATATGCCTCGCGTTCGAATGAAATGGCGCGATAGGCCTTGTCGCTATTGCGCAGGCGCAGCAGATGCCAGAGCCATTCCCCTATATATAGTATAAAAAACGGAATATAAAGCCACTCCAGCTGTTGACTGCAATGTATCAGTTCGTGATTGAGCACACGGCTGTCGACCCTGCGTCTGTCGGCTGTAAAAACGAGGCCAAACAATGTAATGGCTACAAAATTCCAATTCCGGGGTATCAGCCCGGTCTGTATCACCTTTGTCCTCATCGCCATAGAAACAGTTATCCGTTTTTAATTTTCACATCAAATATACCATTTTTATCATCAACAAATACCCGCAATCGCGACAAAACACTTAAAAAAGCCCCAAAAACCGCAAACAACATTTTTTAACACAATTTTATTGCCCAAAAATTTGCAAAGTAAAATAAAAGCCGTACCTTTGCACACGTAAAACATCGCGGGATGGAGCAGTGGTAGCTCGTTGGGCTCATAACCCAAAGGTCGGAGGTTCGAGTCCTCCTCCCGCCACCAAGCAAAAAGAGATGAACTTAAGTTCATCTCTTTTTTTTGTCATACGGCAGTTGCGGCTCAGTCGCCGCAACTGTCGAGTCCGAGCTGAACGATATCGTCAGTATCATCCGGAGTCACGGCACATTCATTCACAGGTGGTATCCGTTTTATGAACCGGGCGGGATTGCCGGCGACTACGGTATCCGGAGCCACATCATGAGTGACTACACTTCCGGCACCCACGACAGCATTATCCCCCACGGTGACTCCGGGGAGTATCGTGGCACCCGCACCAATCCATGCATTTTTACCGATATGAACCGGCCTGCAGGTGATTACCTGACGCTCGTAGAGGTCATGGTTATTGGATATGAGCTGCACGTTGGCGGCTATCATAGCACCATCATCAATGGTTATGCCTCCAGCCGACATCATCAGGCATCCGGGCATCACAATGACATTGCGTCCTATACTGACCATGTGCGGACGTATGGCAGTCAGGGGCGCGCTTACCCGGCTCCCCTCTCCCATTCCGGGAAATATGCGGTGCATGAGCTCGGCATACTCGTCAGTTTCAGGCATCGCATGGTTGAACTTAAAAATGAGCTGAGCATGCTCACGCGCGAGAGCCAGTTCAGCTTCAGTCTGTTTTGTCACATCTATCCTTATTTCCTGCATTGCTGTTTTTTTTATATAATTATAAATGACTCTGACAGAATATCAAGAGAGCGTTTGAATTTAAACCGTATTAACTAAGTAACTGTTTAAAATTATTTTATACCAACTATTCTCATTATTTTGAACAGTTTCTTATAAAAGAGAATGACAGAAGATACTTCAAATCAATCCAAACACTCTCTTAAAAAAGTTTGGCAAAAACGTTAATCATAGGGAACTGACTTCTACCGACGCATCACACTATCGATAAACGAGGCGGCCGCCTCAACCGCCCGGCGGAATGCCGTATGCTGTCCGGCAACAGTTATAAACAGATGTGACGCTCCCGGAAATACCTCACGCCTGACATCCGCACCGGCTTTTGCGAGAAGTTCCTGCATCTCACGCCCCTGGTCGCACAATATGTCATCGGAGGCATTTATAATCAATGCAGGAGGCAGTTGCGCCAGATGCTCCTCTGCCGCACAATAGGGGGATATGAGCGGCATACAGGGGTCGTTGTCGCCAATGTAAGCGGCGTTGAACGCTTCCATAATCCCGCTGTCGAGACCATAGCCTTTGCCATACTGCTTCCACGAGTCGCTACCGTCGTTCCATGCCTTTACCACCGGGTAGAACAGCACCAGTGATTTCAGACGCGGCAGCACGGCATCGGCATCGCGGCCGGCGACTATAGCCTCAGAGTAGACAAGGCGCAAAGCCGTAGCAAGCGCGAGGTTGCCGCCCGAACTGTCGCCGCCGACAGATATGGCTCCGGCATCAAGTCCAAGCTCCCGGGCATTGTCACTGACGTAGGCTACGGCGTCGACACAAGCGTTGAGCGCGCTCGGATAGGGATGTTCGGGTGCAAGAGGATATTCCACCGCAAGGACAGCCACACCCGATTCCCTGACAAACTCGGCGCAGAAACGCGAGCAACTGTTGATACTGCCGAAACACCATCCACCGCCGTGCAGATAGACAAGCACAGGCAGAGGCCTGTCGGAGCCTGCGGCCGGAGTATAAAGGCGGTAGAGCCCGTCGATATCGACAGCTTTGACTCCATCGGGCAACTCAGCTGCCGCATTACGCGAATTTCTCACACTGTCGAGCGGAGCGGTGTCCCCTTCCATTGCCTTGCGCACCGCCAGCTCCTGCCGCGACTGCAGGTCGGCCGGCATTGACGAAAGGAAACTTTCAGCCTCGCTCTCCATTGAACGGGCAGCCGCCGTCAGCATACCGACTGCCGTCAGCAACGCGCCCAGCCCGAAAATTTTGAAAATATGGCTCATTATAGTCATGTTTAATGTACAAAAATACTCAAACATCCCGACAACACGCTTAAAATCACGAAAAAAAAAGATAACTTTGCATTATGTTTGAGATAATAAGATGTGAAAAAACAGATTTTGACACACTTGCCGGGATATGGGAACGCTCGGTAAGGGCGTCACACGATTTTCTCACTGAAGACACGATTTCGGAAATCAGAGAGCGTCTGATTCCCGACTATTTTCCTAACGTGGCACTGTTCGCCATCAGATGCAATGGCCGCATATCGGGATTTGCCGGACTGGCCGGAGACTGCATTGAGATGCTTTTCATTGATGCAGATGCCAGAGGGACAGGCCTTGGTTCGGCGCTGATTGACTTCGCCATACGTCAGGGTGCCACGCGCGTGGATGTGAACGAGCAGAACGCCGCGGCACTGAAATTCTATCTCGGCAAAGGTTTCGAGATAACAGGCCGCGACGCAACTGACGAAGCCGGTCGCCCCTATCCCATTCTCCACATGTCGCTTTGACGGAGCACAACACCTATATAATCAGAAACGACAGAAATCATGATTGAGACACAACGACTTATACTGCGGCATTGGCGCACGGACGATGCGGAAGCCTTATACAGGTACGCCTCCGATGCCCGTGTGAGCGAACTTGCCCTATGGCCTCGCCACACCTCAGTGGAGATGAGCCGCGATGTCATTGAAAAATACTTTCTTCCCGAGCCGTCGACATTTGCCGTAGTGCTCCGCAGCACCGGCGAGCCCATCGGCTGCATCGGGCTTGTCACTCCCGGCGACGAACATTACCCCCCGCTGCCCTCAGAAAGGGAGATAGGCTACTGGATAGGCCGGCCCCACTGGTGCAACGGCCTGATGACCGAGGCTCTCGACGCATTTGCGACATATTGCCGCGACACACTCCTGCTCGACTCGCTGCTGCTGACTACCGACGAACGCAACATTGCCTCGCAGCGAGTAGCGGAAAAATGCGGATTCCGACTTTTTGCCCGCTACGATTATGAAGGACAGCCTTCGCGCGCCTACAGGCGTATTTTCCAAGAGAGTGTTTGAACTTGAATCAAGTCATCTTTGACAAAATCTGACATCCAATCTGAAAAATTATTAACTTTGCGGAAATTTTAAGATAGTATTTCCAATGAGTATAGTTTCTCGATTGAAAGGGCAGTTGCACAACGTGCCTTTAAGTCTGCTCCTTTGTCTGTGTGCCGCCCACTGCTGCAACGATATCCTTCAGGCAGTGATCACGGCACTATACCCCATACTGAAAAGCGACCTCGGCATGGATTTCGCCCAGATCGGCTTGGTGACACTCGTATATCAGCTTGCCGCATCACTCTTACAGCCCGTAGTGGGATATTTCTTCGACAAGCATCCAAAGCCCTACAGTCTGTGGATAGGCATGGCTTTCACCACGGCCGGCATCATCATGCTCGCATTCGTATCGGATTTCCATCTGCTGTTGCTCACGGTGGCATTTGTCGGAGTCGGTTCTTCCATACTCCACCCCGAGGCATCGAGAATTACATCAGTATGCAGCGGCGGCAAACGCGGGCTGGCACAGTCGGTGTTTCAGGTCGGAGGCAATTTCGGCAGCTCCGTGGGCCCGCTGCTTGTGGCACTGCTTGTGGCGCCGTTCAGCCGCACCTGCGTGCTGTGGTTCCTTGTCATTTCGGCAACGGCTTTCGCGGTGATGCATCCTATAGTACGATGGTTCGGCGGCTACATCCGCCAACAGAAAGCGATGGCCGCGCAGTGCGACATGCGCAAACCTATGCCGCTTACAAAGTGGAAGACAATCATGACCGTAGGCGTTCTGATGGTGCTTATTATATCGAAATACACCTTCATGGCATGCATGACGAGCTACTACACGTTTTTTGCGATGGATGAGTTCGGAGTAGGCGTGTCGGCCTCACAGATAATGCTTTTCGTATTTGTGGTTTCAACGGCCGCGGGAACACTCGTCGGAGGTCCGTTCGGCGACAAATACGGGCGTAAGGTGGTGATATGGGTATCGATACTCGGAGCCGCACCTTTTGCGCTGCTGTTGCCCCACATGCCGCTTGCCGCTACGATAGTCTGCAGCTTCTTTTCCGGCTTTATGCTGTCGTCGGCATTCCCCGCCATACTGCTCTACTCGCAGGAGCTTCTGCCCAACCATCTGGGCCTTGTGTCCGGACTATTTTTCGGATTTGCATTCGGCATTGGAGGCGTAGCGTCGGCACTCATAGGCAATTTCGCCGATGTATACGGCATCGAGGCCGTGTTCAAGGCGTGCACGTTCGCCCCTCTGTTCGGCATAGTGGCACTCTGCCTGCCAAATCTCAAAAAGGCCGGGGCCTGACGGCGACCGGACGGTACACCGGCATGGCCCCGTGAGCCTGTATCTGTATCTGCATTTCCACAATCAATGCAGCACGGATGTGGATATATTTCTGTCGCCACTCAGCTCTCCTGTCTGATTGACTTTCTTGCCATAATTGAATGTATAGGTCACCGACAGAGATATGCGGCGGTGGTAGTCGGAGCCGAATTGCGTCACGCGACTGTCATACCAACGGGTCGACAGCCTGTCTTTGCTGAGTTCCCATGATGACTGAAACGGATTGACTACCGACAACTGCAGATTCCATCCGCCCGAGGCCCATCCCGCACCCACTGAATAGCCCATAGGCATCTTGCGCAAATATGCGTTCTCCCCGTCGACATAGCTCCAGCCGGAATCATAATAAGCGTTGAAGAAAAATTTACCAAGATAATAATCGGCGTTCACACTTGCCGTAAACGGATAATGCGACATGCTGTTGCTGCCCGTTGTCCTGTAGAGCAGCAGCCTCGGCGAGATGGAGCACGACAGCTTCCCGTCGAAAAACTTTCCGGTCAGTCTCGCACCGATTTGTCCATGATTATAATCGCCGTCGTTCTGATACTTTTTCAACATAGTTCCTCCGGGGCCGTCGGGAGTATAGACAGCTATCTGCCGGTTTGCAATACGGAACATCGTCACATAGGCCGACATCTGCCAGGTGTTGCCGGGCAACCATGTATAGCTGATATTGGCCGAGATGTTGCGCGAACACTCCAGCTCAGGATTGCCGCTTATATACATGAGCTCCGATTGCTGAATGGTATTGGGGTTTTTCATTGTGGCATCGGGCGAGAACGTGGCGTACTGAAACCAGATGCCAAATGAATTTTTCTGATCGGGAGCATACTGCATGTTGATGTGGGTAAACGGATAACGGTCATCCATAGTCTTACCGTTTATATAGTTGGATTCAAAGGCGTAGCCGCCGTCTATGCTTCCCGAAATCTTCTGATAATTCAATGCGACACCCAATGTCACTCCGGCAAAGGTCTGACGGAAGCGGTTTATTGCATTGCTTGACCCGGAATAGTCAATCCCGGTGCGGCCTCCGCCCGACGATACGCTTGTGAAAAGTGTAACCCTGTCAGACAACGATTTGTTCGCCTGCATCGTGCCGCGCAGCCACCACGACCGTTCATCGGCATTGTTTTTGATTGACTCGGCTCCGGCCGTGTAATCCGACGCCGATGTATTGTCGATGAATTCAGCCTGCATGTTTCCGTTGACCGACCATCCCCTGCCCAGAGCGGCATAGAGTTCGCCGTCCCATCCGAGAGCATTGTTTTCCGACGGTGATTCGGTGTGATAAGTCTCCGACGGATACAGGCTTGAAAAATCGACATATCCCGACGTACGGTACCGGGGTGTATTGATACGACGGTAAGACAGCAGATTGCGGAATGAAAAATTCTCGTTCCGGTTCCATGATGCCCGCAGAGCCGTATATAAACCACGCTGATGCTTTCGGCCTGTCTCCGTGCCGCTCTTCCGCCTGACAGTGCCCGACTCCAACCGGAATGTCTCGTCAGAGATTGAGCCGACATGTGAATTGTAGTCATAATCCCCTGATACGATATGGTCAAATTCCATCTTTCCGCAGGCAAATTTAGAATATGCCGAAGCCTCGCCACTGTGTATCATAAAGCGCTCTTTGGCACTCAGTTTGGTGTATCCGCCATAGGAATACGCACGAGTGATGAAGTTAACTACGTGCATGGCACGCTGAAATCTTGGGTCGACAGGAAATTCAAGATATTCAATGCGTTTCACATCGCCCGGGTTAAGTCCGCTTATATCCTCATCGGTAGCCGGATGATAATTTATAAAGAGACTTACACTCTGATTGCCCGATGTCGTGACAGTCTCGGCAATAGGGTTCACTCTCAGTTGCGGAATATTCATGCGCGAAAGCAACGAAATGCCGTCGGAGGCCGACGACTTCTGGTTTCCATCTGGAATATAGACTGTTTTTGTCGCGCTTGTGCGCTGCAAATCGGCTACTACAGTTATCTCTCCGAGTTCTTTTACCGCCATAGAGTCCGGCCCGGCAATCTGTCCATGCGCCACTACAGGGAGCATAATCAATGGTAATACATACTGTTTCATGCCGCGAAATTACACCCTGAAGTCTTAATCAATGCTTATAGTCCCTTATTTAGTCTTAATCTTTCGTACGGGGGGGGATTATTGAACGGTTTTTATCGCTAAATTTGCGATATGAAACACTTTAAGTTAATTCTCGCCGCAATGCGCATTGTTGTCACGCTGCTGTTTGCCGCCAACGTGATTTTCATGGTGCAATTGTATGATTCAATAAAAGAACGGTATATCAGCGATGTCGAGCAGTGTCTGTGCCGCGCCGACCAGATTGAGACGGTCGACCGCATTATTGATGCCGGACTGGGCGATGATGATGACGTGGTAAGGCTGGAGATAGGTTTGCAGAAATCGGATGTCGGCTCTACCATGAATGCTGAAGAACTGCGGGAGATGAATTACTCGCAAGGTTTCCGCCGCGTAGACAAACAGCTCATGTCGATAATATCCCGGCATCTTCACGACTACTACGCCGACCTGATCGGCGAACCCGACATATCAAAGATGGAGGAGGCTTTTCGGCGCGACCTTAATTTTTCAGGTTATTATCCCGAAGATGTATATATTGTTGAACCGGAGAGTGTATTGGAATATTCGGCGGACTTATGGGAGATAAAATACCGCGTCAACGGCGACATCATATATTATGCGTACATATCTCCCCTGACGAAAAACATTCTTGGAGAGATGAGCGGGGTGATTGCCACGTCGGCTCTGATAGCCCTCGTGCTTACGTTCGGCTTCTGGTATCTTCTGCATGTCATCAAACGGCTTCGCACGATAGAGGAGATGAAGGATGACTTCACCAACAATATGACCCATGAACTGAAAACTCCCATCGCCATAGCCTACGCGGCCAATGACTCGTTGCTCCAGTTCCCCGACCCGAATGATGAGGAACGCACCAGGAAGTATCTGAACGCAGCCCTTGAACAGCTGTCCAAACTTGCAGGGCTGGTCGAAAGTATTCTCGCAATGAGCATGGAGCGGAGAAAGCATCTGACTATGGCCAAAGAAGAGATAAATCTGCAATCTTTTCTGACATCGGTCGTAGAGCAACAGAAGCTAAAGGCCCACAAGCCATGCGAGATAATACTGGATTGCACGGAGGGAGCGACTGTCGAGGCCGACCCGACACATTTCTCCAATGTCATAGGCAATCTGATTGACAACAGCATAAAATACTCAGGCGATTCCGTCACGGTCTCGATAACGGCTGACTCCAACGGGGTAACCGTCACTGACAACGGAATAGGCATTCCCGACAAGTCATTGCCCGACATTTTCAACAAATTCTATCGCGTGCCCCACGGCAACCGCAGTGAAGTGAGAGGATACGGCATCGGCCTGTTCTATGTGAGATCAATCATTGACAAGCACGGCTGGCGTATAGGTGTGGAAAGCCGAATAGGGAAAGGGAGTACGTTCACTATTAAATTCAAAGAACAATGAGCAACAGCAATCGACCTGCCGCAGACGCGGCAAGAATATTATTGGTAGAGGATGATTCCACGCTGTCGATGATCGTGTCAGAGACTTTGCAGCGCGACGGTTTTGAAGTGCTGACAGCCGGAGATGGCGAAGAGGGCCTGAGGATGTTTACCCGGCATGGAGCCGACATTATCGTAGCCGATGTCATGATGCCACGTATGGACGGATTTGAAATGGGACGAAAAATAAGGCAGATCAGCCGTGACGTCCCATTGCTGTTTCTCACTGCCAAATCAGGGATTGATGACATTGTGGAGGGATTCGAACTTGGCGGCAACGACTACCTCAAGAAGCCATTCAAGATGCTTGAGCTTATAGTGCGCATCAAGGCGCTCCTCCGCAGAAATATCCGGGAAGACGGCTGTAGGTTTGCGATAGGAAAATACACCCTCGACATGTCGACACAGACACTCTCATATCCCGATAAAGAAAGTGTAGCTCTTTCGCTGATAGAAGCGAAGTTGTTGAAGGAATTTGCAGTGAATATCGGACAGACGGTGGATGCGTCGACCGTAATGCGTCTCATTTGGCAACGTGACGATCCCTACAGCCGCAACTCGCTCCACGGCTTCATTCACAAACTCCGACACTATCTGCGCCACGACCAATCCATATCTCTGCTCAACCAAAGAGGCATAGGCTACATGCTGACAATAAAATGAGACTTCAGCCATAGAACAACCCGCCTCGCAGTCTGAAAAACAGTCAAGGTTGAGATTTCGGAAGTGAATGCGTCAGGCTGAGGCCTGCTTGATTGATATTGTCTGTATTCAAAAATGTAGTGATGCAGTATGTCAACGGCTGCGCCACCGGTGATGTAGATCTCACTAAAAAAGCATTCCACAAGGATGCCGTCATGTACGGCTATCTCAATGGCGAGCTTTCTGCCGGAAGCATCGAGAACCTCTATGCTGCAATCAGAGCCCTCGGCGCCTCGCGGGAGGCAAAATCGGAAATTGACGTGATGGAGGTAATCAGAACCGCCGCAACCGTGCGTGTCGTGCTCGAAAACTGGCACGGACTGTCGTTCACCGACTTCCACTCTCTCGTCAAGATTGACGGCAGGTGGACAATCGTCGTCAAGATATTCCATCAGTAATCAAGATACTCCATAGTAATATGGACGCAAGTAATATGGGCGCATTTTACAACTTGCAGTGGGCTCGCCGGTCGTTGCGCCCACTGCTGATTTTATTTGGCAAGCACAGGAAAGTGTTGCAGAACTATAAATTAGCGTCCCTACAATTTGGTTCGCATTTTGGGGTCAGCGGATTTTGGGAGTTCTGCGACACCCCTCCCACTTCATCCAAAGCAAAAAGGCCAAGCTGATGCTTGACCTTTTTTTGTTGCGGAGAGGACGAG
>CAMWJS010000077.1 GCA_947174635.1 uncultured Muribaculaceae bacterium | reverse complement strand
CTCGCCCTGGCAACAACGGCCATCACAACGGCGGCGGTCATCGTCCCGGCAATCCACCCGGACATAACGTATCGCACCGTCCCGGCCGACCCTCCGGACCCGCCCATTTTGCGCCTCCGCCCCATCGGCCTCACTATTCTCACCCCTGGGCTCCGCCGCGTCCACCGCGTGGCTGGCGGCCGGGTAGGGTATATCCCACATTCTCAACAGTGCTTGGGTTGACTTTCGGCTCTGCTATCGATTTGTCGCTGACCTACCTGCTCAACAACGGGTATAATGTCTATTCCTACGGCAACAATATCGTGTATCTCAACAATGTCAGCCAGCTCAACCTGCTTTGGCCTGATGCTTCGCTCTACTACGGCGCGAGGGGGCTTGACCGTGGCGAATTCATTTATTCTACATCTTATTACGACACCATGCGTTACAACGATACCTACGCACGCCTGGTCGCTGCCTATGGAGCTCCCGTCAGCACGTCATATCCCTCCAATGGCATGCAGACATGCTGGTTCGGCAACGATGGCCGCTTCGTGACATTGCAGTTCATGCCTGCATACGGCGCCGACGGCATCATGCGCTACTACACGACGCTCTCCTTCGGGCTCTGACTGTTTTCCGATTCTTCGCTTTGTATATAAATGGCAGACAACTATCTTGAAAAGAAAATGGACGACTATCGTCGCGGCATCACATCAAAGGTGTCGCGACGCTCTTCTTCCACCTCCGCCGGAAATGGCGCAGTTGAAATCAAGCCCGGGCGCATCGGGCTGCTCATCGGCGATGTGCAGCTCTTGCAGGCCGCTTTGACCGTTTTGCAACGCATTGCCGGACTTAAAATCGCCTTCGTTGGAACGGATTATCGCGAGGGGCGCCTGATTGCTCAGGCCTCCGGTTCGCTCTTCGTTCCCGTATCCTCCCTCGGCGTCGCCGCTCATCAGCCGCTCCTTGATGCCGCTGCTGGCCGATGGGGCGGTCTTGACCTTGTCGTTACCGACTTCCCCGACGATATCCCTTCCGCCTCCCGCATTATATTGGAATACCCCTCATCCTCCCCGCGGCTGCAGGTCCCTGAGCAGTCTGACTCCGCTGTGCTCCGCGTGAAAATTCCGTCGGCCGACTATCCCGTTTCAAATATCGCCGGCTTGCTCCCGCTTCTGCTTGCATCTTCGGCCGCATCCCTCTCGACCGTTGTCCTCAGGTGAAATTTCAGCCATAATTCTCCTCGCTCCTCATAAGTTCCGGGGGGGGCTATATGGCTGCAATGATGTGAATAATAGTTAAAAACGCGGTCTCATGGTTAATAAATCTTCAGATTAATTCTTTTTTTTTGACATATCGCCAAACAATCTAATTGTTAAACTGTTTTAACTATACAATGACATATTGACCTATATTTCTAACATATTTTGCCAAAAATTACTTAAAAAACTTTTGATAGTATAATTATTATAAGTATCTTTGCGTAGAAATTAATTAAGTTATCTATTAAAATATGAAAAAGATTATTCTTATCGCAGCTTTGGCGCTTGGCGCCATCTCAGCACAGGCTCAGGTTACTGTGCAAGGTAGCAAGTTTAGCGACAACTGGTCACTCGGTCTTAAGGGTGGTGCGGTTACTCCCGCTAAAGGTCATAGCTTCTGGCAGAACTGCCGCGGCATCTTTGGCCTCGAATTGAAAAAGCAGATCACTCCCGTTTTCGGTCTCGGTATCGAAGGCGAATGGACTGTCAACACTTCAAGCTGGACTGGCTTCAAGAGCGCTACCGCTGTTGACCACCAGTATGTAGGTGCTTTCGGTACATTGAACCTCATGAATATCTTCGCCGGTTATAAAGGCACTCCCCGTACTTTCGAAATCGAAGCCGTTGCCGGTACAGGCTGGCTCCACAGCTACTATCCCCACGTTCAGGGTGAGGATGGCAACTCTTGGGCTAACAAGGCTGGTTTGAATTTCAACTTCAACCTCGGCGAGTCTAAGGCTTGGACCATCTCTATCAAGCCCGCTATCGTCTGGAACATGAACAACCACGACATCAACGCCAACGGTCTCGGCTACGAAGCTCAGTACAACCTCAACCACGCTTACATCGAAATGGAAGCCGGTGTGACTTACCACTTCAAAAACTCTAACGGCACCCACTCGTTCAAAGTCGTTACTCCCATGGACGAAGAACTCGTTGCTGCCCTCAACGCCGAAATCAACTCACTCCGCGCTCAGCTCAACAACTGCAACGCTGACAAAGCTGCCCTCCAGCAGAAAATCAACGACCTCGAGCAGAAACTCGCTGACTGCCTCAACAAGAAACCCCAGGTTGTTGAAGTTGTCAAGAACCTCGACAACGTTCACTACGTATTCTTCAACCTCGCTTCTTCTACTATCCAGGCTAACCAGAAACCCAACATCTTCATGGTTGCCGAGCAGCTCAAGAAAGACCCCAACGCAACTGTTGACGTAAAAGGTTATGCTTCTAAGGACGGTAGCCTCGAATTCAACAAGAAACTCGCTCAGAAACGTGCTGACGCCGTTAAGAAAGCCCTCGTAAAAGAAGGTATCTCTGAAAGCCGCATCAACGCTAAGGGCGAAGGCATCGGCGACATGTTCAGCCAGAACACCTGGAACCGCGTTGCTATCTGCACCGTTGACGCTAAATAATCAGACTCCATCTGATAATTACCGAAGCTGACACTCAGTCAGCCATTCAATAAAACCATTGAGGCCGGAACTCCCGCAAGAGAGTCCCGGCCTCTCTGTTTCTCTACTCTGTTTTTATAAACCAGAATGTCAATGTCCTCTTCTCTGTGCAAAATTACTGACATCTTTCCCCGAAAATGCGTCAAAATGTTACAAAACTCCTTTTTTTTGCGTAACTTCGCATCAAATTATACCGAGTCATGAACGCTAAGATAGAAAAGACCAACGCCGCACGCCTCCTCGACCGCGCACGCATAAACTATCGTCTCGTCCCCTACGAAGTCGACGAAAACAACCTCGCCGCCGACCACGTCGCGGAGCAGCTTGGCGAAGACATAAACCGCGTGTTCAAGACCCTCGTCCTCGAGGCCGACCGCGACCCGCGCCACTTCGTCTGCGTCATTCCCGGCAACTGTGAGGTCGACCTCAAGAAAGCCGCTAAAGCAGCCGCAGTCAAGAAAGCCGACCTCATTCCGATGAAGGAACTCCTCCCTCTCACAGGATACATACGCGGAGGCTGTACCGCGATAGGCATGAAAAAACGGTTCCCCGTATTCATCCATACCACAGCCCTCAACTTCGACACAATCTTCGTCAGTGCCGGAGTCCGTGGCCTGCAGCTTGAGATTGCCCCTAACGATTTGATTAACTACGTCGGTGCCGTCGTCACCGACATCACACGAAATGACAATGAGCAATAACGCCTTTGGGAACATATTTACAATAACAAGTTTCGGCGAGTCACACGGACCTGCCGTAGGTGGCGTCATCGACGGCGTCCCGGCTAATATGCCGCTCGACATCGATAAAATTCAGCATGAGCTCAACCGCCGTCGCCCCGGACAGTCATCAATCGTCACACCGCGCGACGAAAAAGACCGCGTCAGAATACTTTCCGGCGTCTTCGAGGGCCTCACCACCGGTCAACCAATCGGATTTATCGTCGAGAACGCCGACCAGCACTCTTCCGACTACGACAACATCCGCAATCTCTTCCGGCCCTCACACGCCGACTACACCTACACCCTCAAATATGGCCTGCGCGACCATCGTGGCGGCGGACGCTCCTCAGCCCGCGAGACGATATCGCGTGTCGTAGCCGGAGCCGTAGCCCGTCAGATGCTTCAGGCGAAAGGAATAACGGTGACAGCCTACACATCGGCCGTTGGCGGCATATCCATCGACAAACCCTACACCGACCTCGACCTCACAGCCGTCGATACCAACGATGTCCGATGCCCCGACTCAGCCACCGCCGCACGCATGCACGACCTCATAGCCCGCGTCAAAAGCGAAGGCGACACCGTCGGCGGCATCATCACATGCGTCATCAAAGGCTGTCCCGTCGGACTCGGCGACCCCGCTTTCGGCAAGCTGCAGAGCCGTCTTGCAGCGGCAATACTCTCCATAAATGCCGCAAAAGGATTTGACTACGGCATGGGCTTCGACGGCTGCACCTCGCGCGGTTCCGAAATGATTGACACCTTCATCAGCGACAACGGCCGCATCGCCACAGCCACCAACCATTCCGGAGGCATACAGGGCGGAATCTCCAACGGCGAGGACATCTACTTCCGCGTAGCCTTTAAGCCCGTCGCAACCCTCCTGAAAGAAGTCCCGACAGTCGACGCCGCAGCCAACCCCACCACATTGAAAGCCCGCGGACGCCACGACCCCTGCGTCCTCCCCCGTGCAGTCCCCATCGTGGAAGCCATGGCCGCCATAGTAATCCTCGACTCCCTCCTCCTCAACCAGGCCACCCACCTCCGCTAAAATCCTCACCCCTAAGGTCGTTAAAGACCTTAAAGACTTTAAAGCCTTTAACGACCTTAACATCCTTATCGACCTTAACAACCCTAAAGACCTTATCGACCTTAAAGACCTTAACGACCCTAAAAAAAATTCAAGAAGTTACCACCCATCTCCCTCCCATTCCAAATTCCCCATTCAAAATTCAAAATTAATGAAGCCTTACCGCGACTACGCCGACTACCTCGCCTCACGTTTCCCCTGCAAAATGCAGAAACTCACCGTCAACGCCGGCTTCACATGCCCCAACCGCGACGGCACCCTTGGCTACGGAGGCTGCACCTACTGCAACAACGACTCCTTTTCCCCCGCCATAGCAGGCGCGACAGTCACGGAGCAGCTCGCCAATTCGCGGCAATTTTTCGCACGCAAATACCCCGCGATGCGCTACATCGCCTACTTTCAGTCCTACACAAACACCCACGGCGACATTGACCGACTCCTCTCATTGTACCGTGAAGCCCTCGCCGTCGACAGTGTCGACGCACTGATAATAGGCACACGTCCCGACTGCATATCACCACAGCTTCTCGACGCACTCGCCGAAATCAACCGCACCAACCGCGTTATCATCGAATACGGCGCAGAGAGTGCCCACGATTCGACCCTGCGTCTCGTCAACCGCTGCCACACATGGCAGACAACCGTCGACGCCGTAGCCATGACCCGTGAACGCGGCATCGATGTCGGACTGCATTTTATACTCGGCCTCCCCGACGAGACACGCGACATGATGCTCGCCACCGTCGAAGCCATCAACACCGTGCTCCCCGACACCGTAAAATTCCATCAGCTGCAGCTCATACGCGGCACCATCCTTGCCCGTCAGGTCGAACGCGGCGAGCTCGACATACCGCGCTTCACCGTTGACGAATACATCGGCCTATGTTGCGAAATAATCCGTCGTATCGACCCATC
Organism: uncultured Muribaculaceae bacterium; assembly: GCA_947174635.1. Taxonomy (GTDB): domain Bacteria; phylum Bacteroidota; class Bacteroidia; order Bacteroidales; family Muribaculaceae; genus JAGBWK01. The sequence continues at coordinate 5,721 of CAMWJS010000077.1, read as the reverse complement.
CATCGCCATAGAGCGTTTCGTCTCACAAGCCCCCGCCGACCTGCTCATCTACCCGCGCTGGGGTCTCAAAAACTACCAGTTCACCAACCTCCTCCACAAAGCCCTCCAATCCCCCAATTCCTGAAACAGACATCCGCTCTGAAATCATCCTCCCCCTCGTGCTCTCCGATAACTTCTCACTGTAGGGACGCACGGCTCGTGCGTCCGAGATAAACGTCCGATAATCAACATGTTGACAGGTGCTCATGCCGCCCTAAACAAAAAAAACTGCGGCCTCCCCGAAAGGAAGCCGCAGTGATAATTGCTCAGAAAATATCTCTATTAAGCCTTGTCTTTTGAGCCGAGCACGTTTTCAATTTTGTGCTTGTAAAGTTTCTCCATGTTGTCGCGAGCCGGACCCAGATATTTGCGGGGGTCGAATTCAGCAGGTTTTTCTGCGAATACCTGACGGATAGCGGCAGTCATGGCAAGACGGCTGTCAGAGTCGATGTTGATTTTGCATACAGCGCTCTTGGCTGCTTTGCGGAGCTGCTCTTCGGGAATACCGATTGCATCGGGAAGTTTGCCACCGAATTTGTTGATAGTCTCAACTTCTTCCTGGGGCACTGACGATGAGCCGTGGAGCACGATGGGGAAGCCGGGGAGTTTCTCCATTACTGCGTCGAGCACGTCGAATGCCAATGGGGGCGGAACAAGTACGCCTTCTTCGTTGCGGGTGCACTGCTCGGGAGTGAACTTGTATGCACCGTGTGAAGTACCGATTGAGATAGCGAGTGAGTCGCAGCCTGTGCGGGTAGCGAAGTCGATTACCTCTTCGGGGTCGGTGTAAGTGTGGTGGTCTGACGATACTTCGTCCTCTACACCTGCCAATACGCCGAGCTCGCCTTCTACGGTCACGTCATACTGGTGTGCGTAGTCTACAACCTGCTTGGTCAAAGCTACATTTTCCTCGTAGGGGAGGTGTGAGCCGTCAATCATCACTGATGAGAAGCCGTTGTCGATACATGATTTGCAGAGCTCGAAGCTGTCACCGTGGTCGAGGTGAAGCACGATCTGGGGATTTTCCCAGCCAAGTTCTTTTGCATATGCGACAGCACCCTGTGCCATGTAGCGGAGAAGGGTAGCGTTGGCATAGTTGCGCGCACCTTTCGATACCTGGAGGATGACGGGTGAACGGTCCTCTGAGGCTGCTTTGATAATGGCCTGGAGCTGCTCCATGTTGTTGAAATTGAAGGCGGGAACTGCATAGCCTCCTTTGATTGCTTTGGCAAACATCTCGCGGGTGTTGACCAAACCTAAGTCTTTGTAACTTACCATTGTTATTGTTGTTTTATCGGTTGATAAATAATTATGTGCTTTTTTTTGCTACCGGTAACGACCGACATCGGCGTAAGGCTCAGTCGGTTACCCGTTTTATCCTCGCAAAGTTAGCAATTTTTTTTTAAATTAGACACACTTTTGTGCGTTTTGTTGGCTACGGCCTGATGTATTCTCCGGGGATATCCACAAGCTTGATGTTGAATTTCAGAGCGCTGTACGGCTTTATCTTTGTCCCTTGCGAACTTGACCCGTAGCCCTGGGGGTACGGCACAAGCACTTCCACCGTGTCTCCTACATGCATTCTCTCCATCGCTATGGCCCAGCCCGATATCACACTGTTGAGCTGGAAACGTACCACCGAGTCAGCCGGCGTAAGGCTCAGATACGATGAGTCAAACGGCTCGTTCTCGTAGGTGCGCCCGTAATACTTCACATCGACGGTCGATGTATACAACGGACGCAGATTGCCCTGAGTCTTGGTCGTGTCGTTAAACCACCGCATCAGCACGTAGGCGTTCTTGTTCCACGCCGGAACAACCCGCGTGTACACCGCCTTGCCGTCTGCGCCGGTCAGCGCCTCCTGCTCGGCCATGAATGCATCATTGGCCTCGCGGTAGTCGGCATACTGATCCCATACATCGCTGTCGTCATCACTGCCACACGAGGCGAATCCCAGTGCAGTGGCTCCTATGAGCATATAGATTATACTTCTCTTCATAGCTTAAAAATCAACTGACGGTGTGCTGTTTGTGCCGAAATCCACGTTCGGAGCCTTCGATGCGTTGGCGTCCGCCTTAAACATCTCTTTCTCCGTATATCCCCAGCCGAACACGCTGCCCGGGAAACGCAATATCTTGTTGTTGTACGCTTCAACGGCCTTGTTGTAGTTGACGCGTTCGGTGTTGATGCGGTTCTCTGTCCCTGAAAGCTCGTCCTGGAGCGAAAGGAAATTCTCGTTCGCTTTCAGGTCGGGATAAGCTTCATGAACGGCATTGATATAGATGCCGGCCTTGTCCATGAGGTTGCTTTGCGTCTGCTGTATCTGCTGGATATTTGCAGTGGCGTCACCATCTTTCAGCATCTGGCTCGCCTCGTCGTAGGCTTTCTTGAGGCCTACGCGGGCGTCGGTCACATTCTGCAGCGTCGACGACTCGTGGGCGGCATACCCTTTGACGGTGTTGACAAGGTTGGGTATCAGGTCGAGACGGCGCTGATAAGCGCTCTCCACGTTGCCCCAGCTCTTCTTCACCGCCTGGTCGGCGCTGACGATGCCGTTGCGCACGCCGATGCAGCTGCCCACTCCAAGCAGGAGCAGTACAGCCACACTGATAAGTGCGATATACGATTTTTTCATTCTCTTTATTTTTTTATGTGTGTGTTTACGTTATGACAACTTGCGCAGCAGCGAGTTGATCGACACGCGGTCGTGGATCAGCTTGTGCAGGTCGGCGATGTTCACGCGTGTCTGTTCCATTGAGTCGCGTTCGCGCAGCGTCACGGTGTTGTCCTCAAGCGTCTGATGGTCGACGGTGATACAGAACGGTGTGCCCACTGCGTCCTGACGGCGGTAACGCTTGCCGATTGAGTCCTTCTCGTCGTAGTGGGTGGCGAAGTCAAATTTCAGATCGTTGACAATCTCGCGAGCCTTTTCGGGCAGTCCGTCCTTGCGCACGAGCGGCATGACGGCGCACTTGGTCGGCGCGAGAGGGGCGGGGAGATGGAGCACCACGCGGGTCTCGCCGTTCTCCAGTGCCTGCTCCTCGTAGCTCGAGCAGAGCACCGACAGGAACATACGGTCCACACCGATTGATGTCTCGATGACATACGGAGTGTACGATTCGTTCAGTTCGGGGTCGAAGTACTGTATCTTCTTGCCTGAGAATTTCTCATGCTGCGACAGGTCGAAGTTGGTGCGCGAGTGGATACCCTCCACCTCCTTGAAGCCGAACGGCATCTCGAACTCGATGTCGGTGGCGGCGTTGGCATAGTGTGCCAGCTTGTCGTGGTCGTGGTAGCGGTATTTGGCATCGCCCAGTCCGAGCGCCTTGTGCCAGCGCAGACGGGTCTCTTTCCATTTCTTGAACCATTCGAGCTCCGAGCCGGGGCGTACGAAAAATTGCATCTCCATCTGCTCGAACTCACGCATGCGGAATATGAACTGACGGGCAACAATCTCGTTGCGGAACGCCTTGCCTATCTGGGCGATACCGAACGGTATGCGCATGCGGCCGGTTTTCTGTACGTTCAGATAGTTGACGAAGATACCCTGAGCCGTCTCCGGACGCAGGTACACGGTCATGGCGCCGTCGGCTGTCGAACCCATCTCCGTGCGGAACATAAGGTTGAACTGGCGCACGTCGGTCCAGTTTCTTGTGCCGCTGATCGGGTCGACAATCTCCTGATCGATGATGATCTGGCGGAGTTCCTCGAGATTGTTGTCGTTCATCGCCGTTGCGAAACGTTCATGCAGCGCGTCGCGCTTCTGCGTAAGCTCTATCACGCGGCCGTTGGTGGCGCGGAACTGCTCCTCGTCGAAGCTCTCGCCGAAACGTTTTTTCGCTTTGGCTATCTCTTTCTCTATCTTGGTGTCGAATTTTGCAAGCTCCTCCTCGATGAGAACATCGGCGCGATAGCGCTTCTTGGAGTCGCGGTTGTCGATCAACGGGTCGTTGAACGCGTCTACGTGACCCGATGCTTTCCATATCGTGGGGTGCATGAAGATTGCTGAGTCGATACCTACGATATTCTCGTTGAGCAGCGTCATTGCGTCCCACCAGTAGCGCTTGATATTGTTCTTGAGCTCTACTCCGTTCTGGCCGTAATCGTAGACTGCTGCGAGTCCGTCATAGATTTCCGACGATTGAAACACAAAACCGTATTCCTTGGCGTGTGAAACGATTTTTTTGAAGACATCTTCCTGTTGTGCCATTTTCTTTATATATTTGATTTACTGTAAATTTGCTATTCAGATGGTGCAATTGGTCTAATTAGTCTAATTAGCCCAATTGGACTAATTGGTTATTTCCTGTTTTCTCAGACATTGAATCTGAAGTGCATGATATCTCCGTCCTGCACCACATAGTCCTTTCCTTCGACACCGAATTTTCCGGCCTCTTTTACTTTGGCCTCGCCTCCGAGCGTCACATAGTCGTCATATTTGATGACCTCGGCGCGGATAAAGCCCTTCTCGAAGTCGGTGTGTATCACACCGGCGCATTTGGGCGCTTTCGACCCGCGCCGGAATGTCCATGCGCGGCACTCGTCCTCGCCCGCGGTAAAGAATGTCTGGAGATCGAGCAGATGGTAGGCGGCGCGTATCAGTCGCGACACTCCCGACTCGCTCAGCCCGATTTCCTCAAGGAATGCCTGGCGGTCCTCGTATGAGTCGAGTTCTGCGATGTCGCTCTCAGTGGCGGCGGCCACAATAAGCAGTTCGGCACCCTCGTCCTTTATGGCCTCTCTCACCGCTTCGACATACTTGTTGCCGTCCACAGCCGAAGCGTCGTCCACATTGCAGACATAGAGCACCGGCTTCGACGTCAGCAGAAACAGTTCGCGGGCAAATTTCTGCTCGTCTACCGTCTCGAATTTCACCGAGCGCGCCGGCAGTCCCTTGTCGAGAGCCTCCTTGTACTGACGGAGCACCTCATACTGCATCTTTGCAGCCTTGTCGCCTCCGGTCTGAGCCTGCTTCTGCGTGCGCGCCATGCGTCCCTCTATAGTCTCGAGGTCCTTTATCTGGAGCTCGTAGTCGATGATTTCCTTGTCGCGCACAGGGTCGACAGTGCCGTCGACATGCGTGATGTTGTCATCGTCAAAGCAGCGGAGCACGTGGAGTATGGCGTCGGTCTCGCGTATGTTGGCAAGGAACTTGTTGCCGAGACCCTCCCCCTTGCTCGCACCCTTCACAAGGCCGGCTATGTCGACAATCTCTACAGTGGCCGGAACCACGCTGCGCGGATTGCACATCTCGACAAGCTTGTTGAGACGCTCGTCGGGCACGGTGATTACGCCTACGTTTGGCTCTATTGTACAGAACGGAAAATTACCCGACTGGGCTTTGGCATTGGAGAGACAGTTGAACAAGGTCGACTTGCCCACGTTGGGCAGACCTACGATACCGCATTTAAGTGACATTACTTATTATGATTCTATAATTAAATATCAGTAAAAACTCATTCGTCGATATTCTGTCGCCGACCGCTTGCCATCTCCGAAAAATGACAGCTGCCGACTATTGTATATCATTGAATTATCAAATTGCAAATTTAATCATTTTGCTCCAACAATCCATCATCCGTTAACTTTTTTTGTTACAAACGGCTATTTCTGCCACGTACAATCTTTAAGTAACTGTTTAAAATTATTTTATACCCACCATTCTCATTATTTTAATATTCT
>CAMWJS010000076.1 GCA_947174635.1 uncultured Muribaculaceae bacterium | reverse complement strand
TAGAGTATGACATTGCTGATATCTTGTGCAGCTTCGTCTTTCGGCAGGGCAAGAACTCGGTCAATGACCTCGCGGGGCAGACAGCTGTAATTGTCAGGAGAAAGAAGCTCATCCGCTATAAACTGATTCTTGACGGAAAGCGCCTGAGGATAGTCAGGGTATTGATAGGTGTATTTTTCAACGGGATACCGATCGGATTCCTCTTTCATTTTAAGCATACCGTCCAAAGCTTTTTTTACGTCTTTTAAGGTGATGTCGGAGAAAGGAAATTCCTCGTCATCATCCTCGAAGTCCTCATTATCGATGTCTTCACCATAAGGCATGACATATTCAAAATCATCGCCAAGTTTTTTCTTCAGCGTATGGTAATATGGCATCTCCTTTCTGTCGGGATTAACAACAAGAAAATGTTTACCGTTTTTACCGAAATCATATTCTATCAGCGGTATGTCATCTGTGTCCTCTTCCAGAATATATCCGGCAGGATCAAACTCTTTCGACGGTTTGATGCCACCTTCCTCTGCGAAAGCCATCGCTCCGTAGATGATGTTGTGGGCTTCGTTATAACTGATTTCTTCAAGACGCATCCCGCTCTTATAGTTGTCAAGATACTTTTCAAAATCATACGGAGTGATATTTTCATGATATCCCGCATCCTTTACGCCAAGACAGAACGTGTCTACAAGAAATGATGCCATAACCAGATTGCCGCTTGGACGCACTCGGGTAACTATGACGTGAGCCATTCCGGATTCATTCCAATCAGGAGGAGCGATATAACATTTACCAATGGGTAAGGTTCGCGCTTTTTCACGCATGAACCGATATGGAGAGAGAGCGGGCTGCTGTTGCCCTTTGCTTTTATTCTTGGATTTTTTCTTTGCCATGATAATTTGAGAATGTCGTTATAACTGAAACAAGTTTGAAAGAGATAATTATTCGCATCTGCTAAAAACGGATGCGTTCATATAATGATCGTAATCTATCAAAAATAGTTGATATTATAATTGGTATTAGGCATTATTGTATGAATTTGTCAATAGTTGTGAAGTAAGGCGTATAGCGGAACTGCCCCTTGCGCTCAAATTCGTAGGTATTAGGATCAATGTCGAGAACAGGCTCGAAGTTGACTATCTCGAAGCCGAGATAGAAATCACCTGAAGGCGAGAAACCGAGTGCTTCGAGTGCAGGTTTCGGGTAGAACTTCGGGCCATCTCCTTTGAGACGCACGAGGATTCTGTCGTTATCGTGGTGGAGAAGGAGATACTTAGTTTTCTCAAAGCCTGATACGAGATTGATTGAGCCTTTACCAAGAGCCGCCGGAACATAGTAAAGGTGGTTTTGTTTGATAGTCTCCAACTGTTCGGTCTTGTAATATCCAATGAGCACAAGGTCGGTGGGCGCAGGGCTATAAGCCATGTGATATTCAAGACCCTTTTGTGGAATGGCAGAATCCAAATGGTCGGCAACTCGCTCGGCTTGAAGAATTTTTGTAAGAAATTCATAAAGCAACGAGCCTTCGTTTGATGGGTCGGAAGCGTCGGGCAACAATGGGAATGCCCCGATGTTGACCGTTTCTATACTTTGATAGAAGTATCGCTGACGCACACTTTCATTATCGCCACGACCAGGAAAAAGTATATAGCCTCCGATAATTTCTTTGGCAGCGTGGGTCTGTCGGTCAGAGCCATAATATATTGCATCGCGATAGCGGTGCATCTGATTGATTGCATCCGCAGGAGGTGTGTCTGCACCTCCATTAGCGGTCAGTTCCTCGCGATCTTCTTTGTTGAGTTTGTTATCATCAAGCAGACGGTATTTTGCATCAAACAAGTAGGTCAACTCAAATCTTTCGGGCCTAATGATAGTAAGCACGATGTCCGGGCGGTTTTCGGTCGTAGCTGTATGAACTTCGCCCGTGTTGCGGCTGTATGTATGCTGATAATGCAGTCGCACATTCGAACCGTCGGCACAGTGATAGTAAACGGTATGTTCCTGATTATTGTCCTCGAAAGGCTTCACCATAGGCATCGGGCTTTCGGTGATTTCTTCGGGATTGTCGAAGTGCAGACCGAGAATGTCGGCAGTCATCTGTCGCATTTTCAGGAAGCACCAAAGTTCGTACAATTCCCATATAGGGCGCACACCGATAGCGTTTGCACCCTCGAAAAGTTCGATGCCCTTTTGGAGCAGCAGCCAATATTTATAGACCTGCGCATAGCCGTTGTGCTTTTGAAGCACCATACTCTCCGACCGGAGCGGTTTGCCGCGCAGGTTTCGGAGCAGCGGTGAGTTGGCGAGGCGGCGAAGCGAGCCGACATATCCGTCAAGTTCTGCAATCTCGCTGTCGGCTACCTTGTCAGCCTCTTTTGCCCGTGCGTTCTTGGCTTTGATTGTGGCTACAATCAAAGCCAAGCGTTTACTGATGCGGTCAAGTGTAAACTTGACAAATCGGTTCTCGCGTGTATTGTGGGTGTGAATTATTTCCTCATGCCGGAAATATTCGCGGTCAAGCCGACCCTCGGCTTCGACCTGTGCAAAATGCTCCGCCATCTGCGGAGTCCAGCGTTTCACGCGGTCTGCTCGGTCATGACGCACGGTGCGGGTCTGCCGCAGGTGCGGTTTGTTCACTATGAAGCGCACCCACTTCTCGTAATCTTTCGCTATATTGCGGAAGATGGAGAGCCACACAACATCATTGTTAGACTTGCCGCCGCGTTGCAGGTTCTGCAACGTCAGGGTGAGATACTGGAATACAATCTCATTGTACTGGGCGTTGATTTCGGCAAGGATATGATTATAATCGTCTTTCGTGTCAAGTTTCGGAGAAACGACACGGAAAGAGAATGTATCGGTGCGCTCCGGCTTGTCGCAGGGCTTATACTTGAACGTCAGTTCAAATATGCCCGGCTCGTTGACAAACGAGAGCGGAGCAGTAAACAGCCAACGATTGACACCGAGTTTTATCTTGGTGAAAAGCTCTGTTACTTTTTTGAGCTTATGAAGAACGGTAGGCTCGCCCTCTATATCGTCAAGTTGTATGCTGACGTTATAGACCGCCGTTTCGTAGAAAACAGGCGGCAGGTCGCGCCACTCACGGCTGACGGTGTCAGCCACTTCTTCAAGCGAAAAGCCGGATTGCGGCAGAGCGAGTTCAAGCGAGCCTGCGAGCGTCGAGCGGTAGTCGCAATATGTAGTGGACTTCTCTTTTACACGCGAGCGGAAACGCTGCCAACAGTTCGCCATATCGGCGGCTGTGCTGGCAGTAATGGCAATCTTGCCATCATCGCTTTTGAATAAGAGAACGTCCATTATTTAAACCAATGCTCCGGAATGGAAATATTATGATCAATATATGCTACGGTATAGTTATAAAGTTTAATCTTCAAATCTCTCAAAAGATACTTCATTTGAGATTCAAATATGATGTGACCTTTAAACATTACCTTGCAATACCATTCTTCGTCTACAAACCAGTAAACTGGCTTCGTTTCAAAATCAGCACTCAGGTTAATTTCTCCATAAAAGGTATTATCATCGTGATATTTTTCGAAACAGAGAATCACTATATCTTCATTATCAAAATAATCAGCCTCTGTATTCCGAAGGATTTTGATATATGAAGCAGTAAGACCGAGTTCAATATGTTCCCTGCTAAAGTCAGCCGCATTTAATTGCGGTGTGAAACCGCAGCGTTTGGAGAGACTAAGACCATCGTTTGTTGCACAAAAAAGAGTTAGTGCGACATCACCACGCTTCTTAAATTCTTTTGTAAGCAACTGTTGAAATTTGAATCCATAACCAAGCCCCCGGAACTCGGGTAATGACCATATGATTTCCAATTCAACAATTTTGTCTTGTCTGTACCAAGTAACAAAAGATATCGGTTTATTATCTAAGTGAAGGGTGATAATCTCGTCCTTCTTTTGTCGTTTAATTATGGTATCCCAACTACAATACATTCCATGTCCCGATTCTTCATACTCTTTCCTTAATACAGGATAGAAAGAATCAATAACATCTTTAGACGGATGAAAATTGAGCTTTAGCATTTTTTCATAATTTTCTCATGGCCAGTAAGATGTAAAGCGTGACTGTCCGAGACGTTCTTTCATCTCTGACAGCTTCTTTGAAGCGTTGGGATATGCCGAGCAGAAAGCTATTAGTCTTTCAATCGGCTTCTCCAGAAGTTCTTCATCGCCCTCTACGCGAGGAAGAACTTTCATCATAAGGATTTGGTCGCACGAAGTATTGAGGATGTCGTGCCATTCTGCGGTCTTATCTTCGAGCCACAGCTGATAGAAATACAGCATAAGTTCGTTCTGAACGCGATATGCGACCTTGAATGGAGTGTTTTCAAGCGCACCGTTAAGGTTGGTGAGGAACGCAGCGACCTCACCTTTGAGCCATTCGGTTTTCTCGGCGTTGTCAGTAGCGAGAGCCTTGACAACATCGGAAGCTCTGGTCTCTGTGGCGAGATAAAGCGATGGCGAAGTCGGGTTGGAACGATATGCAAGGTCGGAAGCGTTGGCGAAGAAGTCCATGAACGGGTCGCCGTCAGGCAAGTTCATTTCGATAGTCATTGCGCGGTCAATAACTTTACGAGAGAACTGGTGAGTTGTCTCGTCCATGTTGACCGTGCCAACGACAATTACGTTTTCAGGAATACGCAGTCCATGCTCTTTTAAATCTTCATAGACCTTTAATTCTTCTGTAGTCAGGTCTGCCTCGTAAATTTTTATGCCGTTTTCATCTTTTTCTTTTATTTTGACGTCAAAGAGTTCGTGCTTGAGGTCTTGCTCATATTCACCGTTAGCAAAGATTGATTTCTTGATAAGCGGTTCGGAAACAATATGGCCGTCAATTTTTGTGCGGCTTTCGAGGACGCTCAAGAATTCAGCGAAGTATTGCTCAACCGGTGCGAGATTCATTTCATCGAGGCAGACGAAGAAAGGAGTCTCGGGGTGAAGCATTGCTTTTATGAGGAATTTCACAAAAGGAGTGAGCTGATAATGAGGTTTGCCGATTTGACTCTCATAACCGATAAGCTCTGTTGAATCGTGCCAGTTAGGTTTGACTTCGATAAGGCAGTAATTGCCGGGCGAAGTCAGATCCGAACGGAGCGCACTATTATCGGGACAGCTATCGAAGGCTATCTGTTTTACGATGCGGCTCTTGCCGGTGCCTGAGATACCTGCGAGCAACAAGAACGGTTTGGTGCGCATGGCACGATAATAAGAACCTAAAGAGTCAATTTCCGATGAAGTAATTTGTGTTAGGCGAATTTTAGAGGGTTTTGATTTCTTTGAAATAAGAGAAATTTCACTCGAAAGTTCGAGGAAATTACGATAGTGCCTGATAAAAGTCCACGGCTCGTAATAAATTGTTTTTTGCTCCTTTTCTTTAGGCCATGTATCAAGAGTGAGAATATCAAGAGAGGGTATTTCTTTTGAAATTTGGCTTAACAAAGCATTAAACGCCATTTTATCACCAAAGGTAAAAACAGAGGTGAAGTCAGGATGTAATTCTTTTATTGGCGAATAAATTTGTTTATCGACAAGAGACAGATATTGCTCAATCTTTTCAGGGGAGCTTTTGCCGGTGCTTAATCGAAGATATGAACCAAAATATTTCAAAAATGCGGCTTTTCTATCATATTCGAGCGACGACTTGCTATTAAAGGTGCTAATTTCCGAACGCAAAACATCGAGCGCGTCTTTATGTTCAGCCAAGAATTTGCAAATATCAGCGACAAAGCTCTGAGATGCATTAACCAGATGCGCTAATGAAAGAACAGGAGAAACATGGAAATCGCCACGGTCGATGGCTTTGCCTCCACCCCACCAAGAATAATCGGTTATGAACTTTATAAGCCAAGGACGGTCAGCCTCATGATAATTAACATCGTCAAATAATGAAGATGCGACGGCTTCTTTACCAACGACATCTCTAAGGGTGTTTTTAGCCTTTTCAGTATTGTTAAGGCGAAGTATATCAAGTACCTTTTGTTTATAGGCCAGAACCATGTGGTAATAGTCCGTCATATAGGCGGCTATGTAAAACCACTGATTTGGAAAAACAATATTGAGTCCAGGTGTTCTCTCCACGAGAACACAGGTGTAGTCTAAATAAACTAATTGTGTCCCATCGAAGTCAGGAACCAATTCTTTGAAAGCGTTAGGTAACGTACGTTCAGAGTCAAAAAGGTTAGAGTTAAATCCTTGTTGAGTCTGTGTCATTAAATCGTGTAAATTAACCAGTTCCATGACATCAGCTTAAAAGTTGTTTTACAATTTCGAGAGCAACGCGTTTAACAACAGGAACAGCAACACTATTACCAAACTGCTGATATGCTTCCTTTTTCGAGACCACTATGTTGTAAGGCATTTGCCCAGTAGGTTTATTTGGAGTATCGTTTTCCCATCCCGCGCCCTCAATATTATAACCTTGAAGTCGTCCGGCTTCAACGGGTGTAAGTCGACGAGGATTTAGGCCAAGGGCTGATTGGTCAATGAGGATTTCACTACCATCTTTCCAGTATCGCGCTGAAATAGTACTACAATAAACACTATCATCAGTAAAAAGAGAATAACCGAATCCTTTGCCATTCTGACGATTTCGTTCTTTACGAGCTTGATGACCGGCCCACATCTTATCACTAATAGTGAAAGCTGAATCAAGGGTTGATTTAGGTTCAAAAATATCTGAGACGTGAGTAGTCCGAGCAAGTTCAGCCACTTTGTCCTTATCGAAAATAGTTTTGCCCTTGAAATCTATGCCATAAGGGAAATTAAAGGTCTCCGCATTAATTAAATTTTTGTACCAAGCAACAATAAACAGACGTTCACGATTTTGTGGAACGCCAAAATATTTAGCGTTCAATACCTCAACCTTATATTTGAAACCAAGTTCCCCTAATGTTGCAAGAATAACTTTTAGAGTTTCTCCTTTTTGGTGATTTTTAAGCCCTTTGACGTTTTCAAGCAGTAGAACTTTTGGAGGACGCCCTGCTTCAATTTTGGCTTTTACGATATTTACAATATTAAAAAACAACGTTCCGCGAGTATCCTCAAATCCAAGTCTATGACCGGCTATGGAAAACGGTTGACAAGGGAAGCCTGCACAACATACATCAAACGCTGGGATCTCATCCGGATCTACATTGTTTATGTCTCCTGCAAAGAACTTATCATCATTAGCAAAGATTTCAGGTGAAATGGATTCATAATTTGCTTTGTAAGAATTACGCGCATGTTCATTCCATTCACTCGCGAAAACACAATTACCTCCTGCCGCGTGCATTGCCTGATGAAATCCTCCAATGCCTGCGAACAAGTCTATAAATGTGAAAGCTCTTTTTGCCATATATAAAGTAGGAACTCCCGTGTAGGCAGACAGGCGACCAAACCGTTGCGGCTACAAGGAAGTTCCTCAAATATGTTGAATATAAGTTTTTACTTACGTTAGGTGGTCTATTCGTCTGCGAAAGCGCGTTTTAGATTGCAAAGTTACGAAAAATTTTCGAGATTTCCTAATCATCAGACAATGTCAGCATGGTTGTTAACATTCTGACCTTAAGAAATTGCAAATACAACGACATTAGAGTCGTTTCTCTGGAATAGAATCTCTCTGCTTACCATATGGCATGTTTGGTTCTGCTGCTATTGATTCATTGTCAATTTCGTTGGATTGATAATGTTCAATATTGGATGATTGAGTTATGCTGGCATATAGATGCTGGAGTACTTCTTCGCGTTTAGCCTTTGTTTTTATCTCGCATTCCCAAATTCGGATCACTCTCCAGCCTGCAAGTTTAAGATCAACATTGTTTGCATAGTCTCGGGCTATATTCATCGCTATCTTATGTCGCCAAAAATCAACATTAGACTTTGGTAATCGAAAATACTTACAGTCCTTATGCCCATGCCAAAAACACCCATCAATAAAAACTACAGCCTTGTATTTCTTAAGTACAATATCAGGAGACCCCGGAAGCTTTTTGTTGTTGACTCGATAACGCAGACCGCGAGAGAAAAGATACTTCCGTACGATAATCTCCGGCTTAGTATCTTTCCCCTTAACCGCAGCCATACATCGGCTCCGCTGTTCAGGCGTCATCACATCCATCATTGGTTATTTGATGGCGACAAGCGTGGAAAGATAATTTTTATTTTCATCCCGAGCCTTTTTCTTATAGCCAATCTGATCACAAACATGTTCAATCTTCTGGCAAAACATATCTGCATTCAATTTATCCATATATAAAGAACCATCCAAGTCCTTATTTGTGGAATGCCATGTGGCTTCATCATTGAGGGGATGTTGCGGCTTGAAAGGAGGGATATTGAATATCTTATTATCAATCTGGGTTATCCAGGCAGCTCCAATTTCTGTAATTGCGCCCCAAGCTGTTTGCGTATTTTCGCTTGTAATGAAAAGTACGTAAATCTTTTGAGTTGAAAAGCTCTCCACAAAGAAATCTCTGAGGTAATCATAGATAGAAATTCCTTCGGGTATACGGCATACTTCATCATCGCAATTTGTGTAGATAATATCATCTGCAGGAACGTTATTGTACAACAACATTTGATATACCATGTCGGCCAAAGGTTTGTCCTTTGACGTATGGCTAATCAAAATTTTCTTCTTATTGCTGTCAATCTGCGATTTGATACCTAGTTCAGGCATATTCGTATTTATAGCCGCGTTGACAATCTCAGATACATTATCGCCTTTGTCTTGCAATCCTATCTTCGATATAATCTGCTGAGCTGTTTTGTCTTTAAAAGCTTCAACCGTTTGACGGAATTTTTCTTCTCCTTCTTTTATTTCTTGTAACTTCTTCTTTTTCTTTTCTGCTTTGGTGATATCAGCGAATTTTTCTCTCTTCTTAAGTATGTCCGGCAGTAAAGTATCCCGGACAAACGATACGACTGCTATATACCGAGGGTCATCAGACTTATATCCTTGGCGGTTGCTTAAAGACATGTCCGGCAACTCCGATTTTTCAAATAAATCAACAAATAATTGGCCGACAACATAAACTTCATTAAGTTTATTTTGCCCAACGATAGGGAGAATATTAAATTCCCCCATTTTATTATTTGCATAAAGCGATATGAAATTATCTGGGAAATCTGACACTTCGGCCTTTCTGCCTCGGGTTGTTTTATATGTGCCTATCCAACCTACAATTTCCAATTCATACTCATGGGTTTCTCCATTATTATCGGTCAATGTAAGCGGAATTTTATAAGATTCTCGGCTATCCACCAATTCTTGGCGATATGGTGGATAGTAGTCGGGAACTCTAGAAATAAGTTTTCGGTAAGCTTCTCCCAATGTGATTATTGTACTTAATTCTGAAGCAATATTTTCGTCATAGCTATCAAGGACAACCTCATCTGTTCCTCTTATGATATGGATGCGAAAATCATCATTGACCAAAGGGAATATTTTCAGTAGATTACGTTTCACAGCCTCCAATGTTTTATGTAATCTATATTGGGGATGTCTCATGACAATTGCTGTGCCATCCCCATTTATTCTACTGAACTTTACTTCTTCATCAGGAATGGCTTCTAATTTATTGTCATCATTCGGCCTCCTAGATAGAATAAAACCTGAATTTTCACCATTTTTGGATGTAAGCACATCAACGGTTTCTGAAACGGAAAGAGCTGCTAATTTACCAACGCCTTTGCGTCCCATTTTATGACGTGTTCCTGATACCGTATAAGAGTCAGCCTCGTTATTTCTTGACACTTTCGCGACATCTAAAAATTTACCAATATCGCCATTGTGATAAGACATGCCATGCCCATCGTCTTCGACTCTAATATCATCAGAATTGGATATGACATATACGTTATGTGCATCTGCATCATATGCATTAGCGATCAGCTCTGCAAGTACATAATAAATATTTGTATAAAGATTCGGGCCAAGTAACTCCAAAATTCTTGGGTTTACAGAAATCTTATATTCTTTCATCGTTCAACTGTTCTTAGATGGTAAATAATGCTTTTTGCTATGATCTCACCCAGTTTTGGAGGAACTGCATTACCAATATATCTTGACGCTACGGTTAGTGAAACGGATTTCTCGTCTTTGAAAAATTTGTAATCATAGGGGAAAGTTTGTAATAGAGCTGCTTCGCGAGCAGATATAGCCCTATCCTGTGACGGATGTCCAAACCTCCCATTGCCAATCCCAGTACACTGTGTTGTCATTGTTGGAGACGGTTCATCCCATTTCATGCGTCCGTATACGCTACCAAAACTTTTGCCACCTTCTTTTTTATGACATTCCAAAATTAGTTCTTTTGGCCATGATTTCCATCCGCCACCTTCTGGCGTGGATTTGATTCGTTTTAAATTCAGCTCATTTAATGCGCGACATTTGTGGAGAGGATCATTCGGATCTTTCTGTCCAGCTGACAATGCCGGCAGATTGCCAATTGTATCTCTGACAGTAACGTAGTCTTGCTTGCTATGTGTAGCGATCAATGGATCAACTTTCCCTAATTTTGATGCGATGAGAACTAATCTTTTACGAGTTTGAGGAATTCCAAAGTTTGGGCAAAAAACTACATCACACCATACATTGTAACCATTATCTTCAAGGAGACCAATAAAATCTTCAAGAACAGACTTTAGTTTAAATTTGCGAATAGCAGGGACATTCTCCATCGTAACGATATCAGGTTTAACCTCCTTAACTAGTCTGCCAAATTCATACAATAAGTCATATTTGTCAGGATCTTTCTCCTTATTCTTAAACGCATAGGAAGAAAATGGCTGACATGGCGCACAGCCTGCGAGTACTTTTATTACACCAGTTGAATAGCGTCTGGATATATCCGTACCAGTAACTTCTTTTATGTTTTTATAGATAAATTCTCCTCCGGTATTGGATTCATAGGCGTATTGACATGTATGATCCAAGTCAAATCCTGCAAGAATATGGAATCCAGCTGTTTTCAAGCCATAACTCAAGCCACCTATTCCACAGAACAGGTCTACAACCTCTATGCGAGGCAGGCGCCCAGGGCGTTTATTCTTGAGCTTTGCCATGTTTTTTCGCTATTTATTCCTTTCATTAGTGCATATTATAGTGCAAAGTTAGTAATTTTATTTCATTCTCGAAAGTGTTTTGTCGTAAAACTACGATAAGAATGATGAAGTATAGTTGCTGAAACCGAGTTTATTAGCAGCTGAAGCATATAAATTAAGCCCCGGCAAGAGGGCGAATTCTTGTCGGGGCGAGGGGTTGGATGTAGGGATTAGTAGAGGCGGACGCAGGTTATGTCGGTGGTTTTGACGTCGTAGGGTGTGTCATAGTGCTCTTTCGAGAAGGCTATGGCGAGGTGTTGGATGCGGTGTTTGACCCCAAGTATTTTGAGGAAGATGATGAAGTTTCCGAGGTGTTCTATGAGGTAGTCATTGCCATTGTCTGTTTTGACATAGCCCAAGAGGATTACGTTGTCGGGGAGATTGAGCATGCCTTTGGTCTGCGTCAGGACGACAAGTGCTGTGGAGAATGTCGGGTCGTCAGAGGTGAGGCTGATGCTGTTACTGTACTCCTGATAGGTCATCGCAGAGGGTTCCGTTCCGAAGTTGTCGTCGAGATATTTCTCTACTTCGGCGAGTGCAGCTTTCAGACATTGGTCTGAAACTGATGGCTGCTGTGTTGTGGGTTCTGTCGGTTTTTCTTCGTGGCATGCCTTGTGGCTAAAGATGGTTTTCACACGGGAGAGGAGCTGATTGATGTTGTTGGATACTTTCATTTTCTGTTGGATTTGGGGTTTGTTTGTGAATTGAGTTCGTTGATTTTTTCTTCGAG
>CAMWJS010000075.1 GCA_947174635.1 uncultured Muribaculaceae bacterium | reverse complement strand
AAGTTGCGATAGACTACGCCAAAGGCACATTGATTGAGGAAATGCGAAACAATCCTAATCGCGGCTCAGCTGAAATCATCAGCATCTATGACACTGAAACAAAAGAATTGAAAACTAAACGAAAATATCTCAAATGATATGTGCCGCACAGTCATAAGGAGGAAAAGGAAATGAAAATAAAAAGCGCACTGAAATTTATCGGCAATGAACTACTGTTAATCTTTGCCTTAATGTCCTTTATCGGCTTGGTTACGGTATTAGGCACAACTGCCATAATCCTACTCTCAATGTTGGGACTTTGGATTGGGATAGGTAAGGATATTTTCATATACTTCGCTACGTTCTGTATCTTTTGGAAAGCATGGGATGTCTTGACGTGGGTAGTAGATAGGATAGCTGATAAAATTGAGCGTAAAAAGGAACGCGAATATTTTGGACGATTAAACAAAGAGCAATGAAAAAGAAACGCCGCAGGGCCGTGTACTTCACGCTGATTGGCATACCATTCATCATCACCTTGCCTTTTATGGGTATAGGGTGGCTGATGGAACAGCTGGCAATCGGCTTGTGGAATTATTCAGAATGGCTCAAAACTAAACTGAGAGTATATGACTATGACACCGACTGACCGACCGCAGAAACCAAAGCAGTGTGTGCATTGGCGCAGAGGCTGGTGCGCAATAGCAATCAAGGCTGTCTACCGTCCGCGCAGGGCTACTCCTGATTTTGTACATGAATACTGCTATGGCATTTGCCCCAAATTCACCCCGAAAACAAAAGAGAAAGATGGAAGATAGAATGATGCTTGCCGCCTTGAACTATTGTCGGGAACTCTTGCATATCCAAGGATTTCTGACAGATGCGGAAAACGAAAAAATCCACACGCGCATTAAGAATTTCCAAGACAAGAAACAGATAGGAATCAGCGAAGCACAACTTATGAGTGTGGAATTGAAATATAACGATAACGCTAAAGACGAACAACAATGAACCCCGAAGACTACGTTTCCTACCCCATTGCCCTTGCGCTGAAGAAGGCAGGGTTTGATTGGAAGTGCGACCACTACTATACTCCCGAAATATATTCAGAGAAATACATTGAATACCCCATGCTTTTATGGGAGAAAACTGCCATCAACTCTAACGATATAATTTATGAAGGCGAAAGATTTTCCGCACCTACCTTATGGCAGGCTCAGAAGTGGTTGAGAGAGAAATGGGATTTGCATATTGATGTTTTTCCTGCTGGTGATTGTTCGTTTGACGCAGACGGCCATATTTGTGAAGAATGGAACTATTGGAATTTTGATATAATGCACGTTGTATCAACGCGAAAGATTATTGAAAGTGAGGAGCGGTACGATTCTTTTGAAGAAGTCCTCTCTGCCGGAATCGCTGCGGCGTTGGAACTGATTGAAAAGAAAGGAGCATGAACAAAGACCGCAAATGGCAGATAACGCTCACAGAGGAGCAGCTGCAAGTAATGATAGCCGCCGTGGAGGATTGGCACCGCTTCGTCAGCGGCCAGTGCTCGATGGACTACGCCACCTCTTACATCGACAATCCCGAGCGCATGCACGACACCCGCGACGTCCTCGACAACGAGGTCAAGCCACTGATGTTTCCGGAACTCGACCGTTGCGCCTCATACGGTTGGTGCGGCGGCCAACCCAACCCGCATCTCAGCAAAGCAGCCGCCATCAGCTATATGCTTTACCGTGAAGCCCGTCACCAGCTCACGCTCGCCGAGCCGGACAAAGGCTACAATGTCTACCGCACCGAAACACTGACTTGCGACGAGCAAGGTCCGATGATTAAAGTTGAACTGATTGAAAAGAAAGGAGGCTCGAATGGAAACTAACCTCAACGGCATAATCATAGGCGGAAAGAACCCTTTGCGCTGTTTTTTCGCTTTTGAAGGGTACAATAGTCAAGGACTTGCGCTCAATCGTCTAAAACGAGACTTCCCCGATTTTGACTGGGTGTGTGTCGGCAGAAGCGAGATAGATAAATATGCGATTGCCGCAGCGGATGCTCTTTTCCCTGAAGCAAAGGATAAAAACTTTGGCTCAATAATGGATATTGATTGGGCGCAGGTGCCGGACTTCGACCTCTTTACTTATTCTTTCCCTTGTCAAGACATTTCCACCGCCGGAAAGCAGAAAGGATTCATTGATGGAAGCGGTAGCCGTTCCTCGCTCCTTTGGGAATGTCGCAGGGCTATTGAGGCAAAGCGTCCGAAGTTCCTGCTTATGGAGAATGTCAAGGCTCTTGTACAAAAGAAATTCATGCCGGAGTTTCAGCGGTGGATTGACACGCTTGCCGACCTCGGTTACGCCTCCTTTTGGCAGGTGCTTAACGCCAAGGACTTCGGCATACCTCAGAACCGCGAGCGCGTCTTCATGGTCTCCATCCTTGGCGAAGCGACATTTGAGTTTCCCAAGCAGTTCCCATTAGAGAAGCATCTGCGTAACGTTTTGGAGGAGAACGTGGACGAGTCGTATTATTTGAAAGACGAACAAGTGAAGCGCATCCTCGCACATTGCGACCGCAAGCAGGCAGAGGGGTGTGGGTTTCGACCACAATTCACCCCCCCCCCGATAAAATCTGCGGCACAATCACAGGTAACTACGGGCAACGTGAAACAGACCCTTATTTGAAACTGAATGAAACAGATAATCCCGATTAACGCAATTGGGGGGGGCAATATCTCTCCTGCAATTACCGCCCATTATCATAAAGCGGGCGGCAGTGATTTCACTCCACATGAGAGAAACCATATCCCTCACCTTGCAATACTTGAAATCATGGAAGAACCGAAAGTTATACAAATCACCAACCTTATACCTGAGCAGGATGGAAAGTTTCGCAATCCACAGCGGGGCAGAATCTACGACCCTGTCGGAATTGCGCCCTGTATCGACAATATGGGAGGTGGTAACCAAGAACCGAAGATAATGCAGATGGAAGAACCCACAATACTCACACCAATCCGTACCGAAGAGCAGCGTCAGCTCCGCAAACAGGGCATTGACACGTTCGGAGGGCGGCAGATGATGCCACGAAAAGACGGAGTGTCAAATACCATCACCACTGTGCAGAAAGACAATCTTCTCCAAGAGCCGATAAAAATACGGCAAGCCACTGCGCAAGGATATATCGAATACCCGGCAGGAGGCGGATTTGATGCGGCATATCCCGACTCAAAACTTCGGAGAGGACGTGTGCAGGATAATGGAAATGTGATAGGCGCAATTACTGCGAGCGCAGACAGCCACTGTGTTTATGAGGGCGCAGAGGTATCAATTCTTGGCTACACCCGCGATGACAAAGGCAACGTCACAAGCCGCCACGAAAAGGAGATAGCCGGGACTCTCCACACCTCGATAGGCAGTGGTGGCAACACAGACCAGTTCGTGAAAGAGGCAAGCGGCATCTACGACAACCAGTTTGGCGAGTTCGCAAGAGGATCGATTGAAGGGATGGCTCGCACTCTTAAAGCTGACCATCATAATGCGGTTCTGTTGCGCTACCGTATTCGCAAGCTCACTCCAAGGGAATGTTTCCGTCTGATGGATATGGATGATGCCGACATCGACAAGATTGAAGCGCACCGTATCAAAGTCACATTAAAGAACGGCACGGCCAAGGATAAACCGATTCCCAAGAGCGCGAAATATAAATTGGCGGGCAATTCAATCGTGGTCTCCTGCCTCTACCACATCTTCCACCAGATGTTCATTGCCGAGCCGCCCGAACCGAAGCCGATTCAGAAATCATTGTTTGACTTATGACAAAAGACACCAAAATCCTATTTTTCTCCGCAGTGGCAGGTATAACCTTTATGCTTGGTGTATTCACAGGCGACCATTTCGGACAGCGGAAAGGTTACTCAAAAGGAGCATCTGACGCTTACTGCGAGTTTCGAACTGAGATTGACAGTCTCAGCGCAGAGTATCACCAAGCCATTGATGATTACCGCTCACGTTGCGACACCATCACGATAACCAAGTATGTGGAAGTGAGAAAGATTGAGAATTAAACATAGCACAACAAGATGAAAATAAATAAAGTAGTAAAAGTCCCCACAGGCGAGATATATGTAGCCAAAGGGCAGTTAGGTCAGTTGGAGTTTCTGACCGTTGGCGACTACGGCAAGAACGCCAACATAAAAGCTGATTTTCTCGGTATAACGAGAGAGCTGAACGGAGTGCCTAACGGTGAGCCTATGCCGCTTACTGAGAAATGGGTCATAACCATATCAACACAATACGGCTGTTCTATGGGCTGTAAGTTCTGCGACGTGCCGAAAGTCGGGAAAGGACGAAACGCCACACTTGCCGACCTCCGCGACCAGATACTGACTGCAATCCGCCATCATCCAGAAGTAAAGCATACAAAGCGTCTGAATATCCACTATGCGCGTATGGGAGAGCCGACGTGGAACTACAATGTGGTTATCAATGCCTTACTCCTACACGATATTGTCAAGCCTTATATCGGCGACTCGCTTATACATCCGGTCGTAAGCACGATGTTGCCGAAAAACAATAGACAGTTGCGCGAGTTCCTGCATCAGTGGACGGCAGAGGTTAAGAATAATGTTTTCAAAGGCGATGCCGGACTTCAATTCTCCATAAACTCTACTGACGACAAACAGCGTGAGTATTTGTTTTCAGGCAACTCGCTTTCGCTTGACGAAATCGCGGAGATTGGGCGCGAGTTGCCTATGCCGATAGGTAGAAAATACGCGCTCAACTTCGCACTCGCTGACGACAGCATAATTGACGGCAAGCGACTCCGAGAGTTGTTCGACCCCGAAAAGTTCATGTGTAAGATTACTCCGTTGCATCGCACCTCAAGCTGTGAGCAGAATGGTATAGCCACGACTAACGGCTACGAACTTTTCACGCCTTATAAGGCAGTGGAGGAGGATTTGAAAGCCAACGGTTTTGATGTGATTGTGTTCGTGCCGTCATACGACGAGGACAACGGCTTGATAACTTGCGGCAACGCCATACTTTCAGGCAAGTTGCCGACAAGCCGGTATGAGGTTATAGAATAACAAGAGCCGCCAAAAACAAAAGATTGAAAAATGACCGACCGGAAATTAGAGAAGCGGTAGAGCGTACTCCGTCATCCTACACCTATCGTAATTATTTACATAAAATTCAAATGAACATCCATAATAATGAAAGACCTATTTGGCGATGAAATTCAGTCCGCAAAACCCAACGGTTCACGCAGCATCTTTGCGACACTCGGCGCAAGTAATCATTGCCAATACCAAAGGGAACACAACGACCTGTACTGCACACACCCTGAAGCAGTGCATGCATTGTGCGACCTCGAAACCTTTTCGCCTCTGATATGGGAGCCATGCGCAGGCCTTGGGCACATCGCCAACGCATTGCGCCTCAGAGGCTACAACGTCCGCGAAAGCGACATATTGACACGAGGCCGCGACATCGAGCAACTTGATTTCCTTGTTTGTGATGAAAAAGTCGATTGCGACATCATCACAAACCCGCCTTATAAAATCGCCACCCCAATCATCAGGAAAGCATTGTCGACAGTAACCGATGGCAACCGTATCGCAATGTGGCTTCGCATCCTCTACCTTGAGAGCAGCGAACGCAAACAGCTTTTCGCCGAATACCCGCCGCAGCAAGTGTGGATTTCATCCAAAAGGATACCATGCGCCATGAATGGAGATTTCGACAACATAACGTCTTCCGCACAAGGATACATGTGGCTGATATTTCAAAAAGGACATACCGGACCGACTACCATCGGCTGGTTCTAAACAACACTGCATCCGACTCCCCACCATATCCCCGAATGCAATCCCAAATTCTTCCGACGGCAGTTAAATACTTAAAGATATAATAATAAACCAAACAGTAACTTTGCATCATGACCTCAATATTACCAAATTCACGACGACCCGATTTGACGGTATGCGCCTCAGGACGCATCGACATCACAAGTCGTATTGCTCGGACTCTTGATTTGCAACCGGGCGATATTATAGATGTGAGCTACTCCGACCGGGAATATTATCTGTACATACGGCGACGGGCATCTGATGCCGTCGGTCGACACGAAGGACACTGCTTTCCCACCTTACGTGGACGAAACAGGGGCTCATATCGCACATGGTCTGTCCGATTGGCTAAAGCCATACATAAAGCCTGCAATAATAATACCCCCACCCTTCGTCTGCCTTGCGGCGAAGCAAGGATTGTCAATGAACGAGTCTACATTCCAATCATCATACACTGCAAACTATGATAAAAGAAATAAAATACAACGGATATACAGCAGTACCCTCCGACTACGAATGTCCCGATGGAGACCTCGCTCTGTCACTCAACCTTATCAACGAGGACGAACACATTGTTGCAATTAACCTTCCAAAAACAATCTTAAATTTGCAACCAGAAGAGAAGGTGATTTGCATCCACAGCGTAACCGGGCAAAAGAATTATATTCTACTTAGAGGCAATACAGATCTGTCTTTTGAATTATTTTGGTTAGAAAAGAATGATGATATCGTTGATACTGAAGCCGCAAAACATATAGCGACGATGGAGGAGCTGCTTGATGTTTCTCCCCTTGGCAATATCTTGATATTTGCATTAAAAACAGGACTGAAATATATAATTTGGAGGGATGGCAATTATTCCCTTTTAGGGGCGCGGCCACCATTTATTTCAATTGATTTTGGTATGTCATTTGTTGGGTATGCCGTTGAGCACAAAGATTACAATTTGCCCGCCATGTGTGCGCCAGCATATCCTCGTCCACGAAAAGTAACCGACGCTCAACTCTCAGAATTAACACAGGCCATCTACGGACTACTCAATCCCGTTGTTACAGAGAAAATAATCTCACGCGGCTATTTTTATCAACCTTTTTTCGTGCGTTATGCCTATAGACTCTATGATGGAACGCATAGTTGGCATTCTGCACCGATTTTGATGCTCCCTAATGTAATGCCCCCATGGATTGGTTATGCTGATGACGGATCTGCAGCAACAGCATCGGGCGATGGCACCATAACCGCAACATTTACTACAAGAGTACCATATTTTTCACTTGATTATCGTATCCTAAGCGATGGCATTGAAGAACTTAAGAAGTGGACAGACCTCGTGGTTGGTATTGATATTTTTGTTTCAGCGCCGATTTATACTTATGACCAATCTAAAGATCTAACCGGAACGGGTATCACCAACTATCGAAGCATGCTATTGCAATTCTGGAGGCAATCAATAGAGAGTCGCAGGGGCGACGAAGTGCCAGATAGAATTTTTACCGGACATTATGCCGACCTTCTTGACGGGCAATATATCGACCATCATGCATCTGCATCCGGCGATGCGGCGACAACCTATATAGTCGACATTAAGCCTCATGAGCGATTTCATGAAAATGTCCGTGATGCCCATGAGTTTTATAAAATCGGCGAAATAAAAATTGACAGCTTAAACGCAATGGCTTCAATGTCCCCACTGAAAATGGTAGACAAGGATATGGCAGCCTTGGTCGCAAAGGAAACCCTGTCCGACGACTACCAGTCACACTGTAATATCATTGCATCGTCTCTTTACTCCTACAACTCTCGGCTTAATCTTGCGGGAATTAAAATATCTCCTGCCGAGCCGTATTCTCTACGCTCGTGTACTCAATTCAGTAATCCTGATGATGGACCCGCCGCGGCAAAAGTAAGGATAACAGTGTGGACCCGCATAAATGGCGTGCTTAGTTATGCAGTTCATGAGGGAGGTTTGGAAAGCGACATATTTCATAACCCGGACAACAATTTCCCTCGATATATTTATTATCCTGACGCATCTGCATATAAAATGGAAATTTATATTTCAGAGACTCAGAAATTCATTATAGACCTTACTCCGCATGATTTTCTAAATGGGGCGTATTTCTACAATAATAATTTTGACTCGGATGGCTTATTTGAAAATGCAGCTCCCGTAACCGTAGAATGCGCCGAAGCTGTTGTTATTGCCAATAAAATATACACTTCTGACATCAATAATCCATTTTATTTCCCCATACTTGGAATTAATACAATCGGCTCAGGAGAAATACTGGGGCTTTCTACTGCCGCTAAAGCATTATCACAAGGCCAATTTGGCCAATTTCCGTTATATGCTTTTACCACCGAAGGCGTTTGGGCTCTTGAACTATCCGTCGCCGGCACTTTTATTGCCCGTCAGCCAATAACCCGTGATGTCTGCATTAATCCTGGCGCCATTACTCAAATCGATTCCGGAGTCATATTCCCCACCGACCGCGGCCTGATGCTCATATCCGGCTCACAAACCCAGTGCATTTCAGAACCTATCAACTCCATAACGCCTGTCACATTACTCGACCTTCCCCAATTCGGAGAGCATCTGCTTTCGAAATTCACTCCGACCGACCCCGTCGATGACCGGCTGATGCCCCTTCCTCCGCTCACATCCCTGCTCAAGGATTGCGGCATGACATACGACTACATCAACCAGCGCATCGTTCTCTTTTTCCCAAATCTCCCCTACAGCTATATCTTTTCACTCAAATCCCAATCATGGGGCATGATGTATGCAACATTCAAAAGGGCACTCAATTCCTACCCCGATGCCCTTGCAGTCTCCCTTGACAACAAAATTGTCGACCTCTCCCGCCCCGCCGACGCCACCGCACCCGTGCGAGGCCTCCTCGTCTCGCGCCCGCTCAAACTCGACGCGGCCGATATATTAAAGACCGTCGACACTGTCATTCAGCGTGGCAACTTCCACAAGGGGCACGTACAATCCGTGTTGTATGGCTCGCGCGATTTGCACTCTTGGCATCTCGTCTGGTCAAGTAAAGACCACTATCTGCGTGGCTTCCGTGGAACGCCCTACAAGTATTTCCGCATCGCAGTAATTGCCACACTCAATGCCTATGAAAGCATATACGGCGCGTCAGTGCAGTTCACTCCGCGACTGACCAATCAACCGCGATAAAAATACTACATAGGCAATTAGATTTAAGGTAACAAAGATTGTTAAACAGAGAGCCGGGGCGCGTGATGCGTCTCGGCTCTCGTCCTTGTCGGGATTTAGTTCCGGTCTGCCCGGATTGAAAACATTTCAGAATGGTCGCGAAGGGCGTCGCATCACTCCGGTGCGCGTATGCTTGATGCTGTTGATTTCTTCCTGAGCCTCCGACGCTTTTTCACGCCAATTAGGTGCGGCTTCGGGGTGCGTGATACTTAGCCAGTCATGCATCACCCGTGAAACCATAAATTCATGAATAAGCCTGTTTAGCAGACGCAATGTCGTGCGCGACATTGTTGCCGGAATAGTCATGACTATTTTATAATCTTCAGGAGTCCGCATGTTGTCACAGATAACTTCATCGTCAATCGGCTCCTGCTTCGTGTAGGGATAAAGCATTTCAACGGCTGCGGCATGAGCGACCCCTAAGATGCGGTCCACCCTATCGACATTCCCCTCCTCGCCGATTTCAACGAGGGTATGCTGTGCGTGTTGATTTTCCTCGCCCCACACATGACCCTCGATATAGGCGTAGTTCTTGATGGCGTAGAGCAACTGCTCACGATGAAACACCAATGTCACATTCTTTGTGGTCTTGCTGTCCCCGGCATCTGTATTATAGCAGTCCTCGCTGCAACCGATATGATACATGGCCTAATCGTCATAAGTGGGACGTGTGGGGCGTTCCCTCTTGTAGAGTGCCTGCTTGGCGCGGTCAAGGGCATCCGTGGCAAGGTTCGCGTAATCCTGCGCGTCCTGCTTGTTAGTGATTACAAACCACTCCGACAGAGTGCGGTCGACGATATACTCATGAAGCATACCGCCCAGACTGTCACAGGCGGAATTGTTGAAGTTTGAGGGAAGCAGGAATTCAAGTTTGAGCTTTTCGCCTTTCTCAACAGCTGTGTTGATGCGGTTGTTTGATGTCGAGCCGTCCTCATGCAGATACTCACCGAGTTCAACCTTCAGATGCGAGAAAGCATTGCTGATGGAGCGGAATATCTGATAGGCATGTTCGTCATCCTCACTCGCTTGCATGTAGGCAGTGGAGCGGTAGTCCTTCCCCTCTGCATTACGCGCTTGACCGGTGAGGTGCGATTTGTTCATCACGTCATGCCTGATCTCTTTCGACTCAAGCGTTACTGTTATGATTTTCTTCTGTTCCATTGATGTGTAGAATTGATGGTTTAATCGTTATATGTCGGACGCGTAGGTCTTTTCTTATACACCGCCTTTCGATGAATATCATCAAGCAATGTAGCTGCTTTGTCGGCATAAGCCCCCGCCTCCCCTTTGTTGGTATAAACATACCATTTGGCGACGATGCTCTGCACAAAATAACTGAACAGGCTAAGCCTCATGCTTGGCAGTAGCGCTTCGTCAAATGACTTCGACACCTCAAGTCTCAGTTCATAATTGCAGCTCTTCTTCTGCATGCCCCCATCCTCAATTGCGTCTCGGTCTGCCATTCCTTCGAAAGTGACGAGCCCGATAAGTTCCTGACAAATGTCTGCACGGCTTTCTTCCCAAAACCTGTCAAGATGCTTCTCATCCTCGTCAACAGTTGAAATCCTGTGCAGAGCCCTCTCGTCGCTATCCATCTTGCCGCCGGTGTAGGCAGTAGTGACAGCCACCTCATGCATTACAGTTCCCTTGTTGATTGAAAGTGTTATCTCCATGTCAAAAACTGATAATTGAATAAGTTATACCCAGGCCGATATACGGTTGAAATCCTTGAGGCCCGCATCCATATCCGGCAGATACTCCAAGATGCCAACGTCTCGGCTTTGCCGTCGGCTGTTTTACCGTTGTATAGTCGTGGCGCGAATAAGTGCATATACTGTCCAGGCTCACATGATATCCGCTTATCCATGCGTGATACGTGCTGTCCTCATATTCTTTCCGGGTAATCGGAACCGCCACTTCCACACTGTCCACACCGGCAATCGTGTCACACAACGCCTCGGTGACCGGCAGCCGATGCGTCTCGTAACGCACAACCACGCTGTCTCTCGGCATCGGCAGCAGATACGGTATAGTGTCATAGATCGTTTCTGTTCTTATCAACGGTGCCGATTGCGCGGCATCGTTACCCTTATGCCTGTGCGCAAGAACACCTGCCGCTACCATTCCGGCAACAAACGCCGTAGTAATATAGAAAAGTCGTTTCATCACACATCCTTATATTCCGGTATCGCATCAAAACATGGACATTCTTTTATGCGCTCCCACGGATCAATAATCCCGTTGCCGTTTTTGTCTTCTGAAAAATCACGGTGTCCGCGTACTTCAGCATCAGGATATCGTTCCTTTAGCACCCTTACAAGATTTACAAGAGCCCGCTTCTGTTCTTCAGTCCGGTTGTCCATTGCACCTAAGCCGCCAACCCAACAGATATTTATACTCTCCGCATTGTGTCCCTTCACCCCATTTGATATTCTATCCTCAGGCCATGTGCTGACAACGGTGCCGTCTGCTTCCACTATGTAGTGATAACCCGGCGCACTCCATCCATAGCATCCTTTTGACTTTGGCCCCGTGTGAAAATACACAACATCCTTTGCCTTCTGCTTCTGATTTCCTGCCGTGCAATGCACAACAATATATTTGATATTTCTCATTCTTCCTTTCGTTTATCGCCAAGCACAAGCTCGGCTACTAATTTCGCTATATCCTCCTTATTCTCAATTACAATGTTCATAGTGCGCTCCGCCTTGCGTAACTCTGCTTTTGTCCACGATTTTTCCCTGACACTTTTAAACTCGCAAAACAGACAGTAGGCCGACCATATCATCGAAAAAAACGGAGCCGGCAACACCACGCTTGCAATCAAATCAATACACATCAGCACCGCGAAAGGAGTGAAATACTTCTTTCCCTTCTCACAAGTCTTTTTATACCCCGTGCTCGTAGTGGCCTGCCCGAGAAGCCGCGCCTTCTTTATCCCGAAAATAAGGTCCACGAGCATCGAAAACAAAATGCCTCCAACGCATAGACATATAATAACCACATGATGATACAGGTGGTCATGCAGCAGATATTTGATAGCCTCTTCCATAAGTTTTAATCTATATTAGCGATCAATTGATAAAATGCGACTTGTGAAATACGCATTGCAAATATAAGCGGTGCACCCATTTTATTGTCTTTATCTTTTGACTGATTAGCCCAAATCCTTCGCAATATACCCCTCATCAAGCATCTCCTTTGCCCGGAGTTTGCACTCCTCCACGTAGGCGTTGTAGGCGTTGAAGTCGGCAATGATGCCGGGCGTGGGTGTGGCGGCTTCGGCGTCGGTGGCTTCGAGGGTCATCGGCTGCGGATTGAGCAGGGCGTCGAGCAGTTCG
>CAMWJS010000074.1 GCA_947174635.1 uncultured Muribaculaceae bacterium | reverse complement strand
CCGCGGAGCGGGCGCAGACCCCGGCCATAAACCCACCCGCCCAATAAGCCCGGGAAGGGCGGTGTGTGGTTTTAAACAAGCTGGTTACCACACACCGCCCTTCCCGGGCTTAACGTTGTCGGGTCACTCTCCGAGGCCTACGGGCCACTACGTGTCCCTTCGACCCCGGTTAATAGTAGACCCCCGAGCCTCCGGCTCTCCGTTGACGAATTATTCCTTAACTAAACAGCATCGGGTAACGATGTTGCCGCAGGCATCTTCCATACGATTAACCCGGTCATGAGGGTGTTGCAAAACTCATTCTTATCTTTCCGCGGTTGATTATCGCCTTTGGCGCTTTGCTCTGCAAAGAAACCGCGGCTACTATGCTACTGATTGTCAGGATGCTGCGCTTAGTAGCCGCGGTTTCTTTGCAGAGCAAAGCGCCAAAGGCGATAATCAACCGCGGAAAGTTTAGTTCTGCAACACCCTCTTGGCCGGGGCGGGGAGTATCATCCTGCGTGACGTTGCTGCAGGCATCTTCAATCCGCTTCATATCGGGAGAACCCTATGTAAGGATAGCAATTGTGTTAAAAAGAGGAAGCCCGGCAATGAGCGGGGCTTCCTCAAGATTTATATCTCCGGGTTATTTATTATTTCCCTTTGATGATGAAGTTTTTGATTTCCCAAGTATCTGAACCGGATTCCGACGAACCGTACTTCAGACCGATTTCAATCTTCTTGCCTGCATAAGCCTTGAGGCTGATGGCGCCTGAATTGACAAACGTCCACGAGCCGGCTTCTGGCCAGGTCGGGATGCTGAGCGAGGTCCAGCTTGAAGCTCCCGCCTCGCGTACAACCAGACCGCAGAAATCCTTGAGGGTGGTCTGGAATTTCGCTGCGTGGTCAAACGTCAGTTCCGCTTCCGATTTGCCTGTCAGGTCGACTGTAGTGTAGGCTATGGCCTCTGAGGCGTAAGCCGTTCCGCCGATGTAGCATGATGCATTCAGGTAGCCCGAACCGTTGTATTCTTTCCATGACCAGATGTAAGATGCGGCATCAGGCATGTTGATGTTGTCGAATGTCCAGCCGTCGCTGTTGGCCACCAGACCTTCGTAGATAGTATCGACGCTCGGAGTGGGAGTGTCACCGCCGCCGCCTTCGCCAAGCTCATATTTCGAGGTGTTCTTCAGGCCGGGACCGCTGCAATACTTCATCACGTCGCCGTAGAGCACTACTGCCGCGCCGAGATTGCCGGGGTTGTCCTGGAGGTTGAGTGCAGCGCGCACGGCTCCTGAGGGAAGCTGGATGCCGATACACTGTGTATAGTCAGTGCAGTCGGCTGTCGGACCGAGCACGATGTTGGTCTTGAGGTCGGCCGTAGCTGCAAAAACGGTGTTGTCGAGAGTGGTCTTAGGCGACGAAGGCATGTAGCCCACGATGTAGCCCTTGACCCATACGCCGGCACCGCCTGCGGGTGCTTCGGTGGTCGATGTCGGGTTCAGCGCGATGACATTGACAGTAGTGTACGGTTTCTCCTGGGTGCCGTCTCCGTCGCCGGTTACAGGGGGAACCACGGGAGTGTCACCACCTTCGCCTCCGGCAAGCACATTATATTTCGAGGTGTTCTTCAAGCCGGGGCCTCCGCAATATTTCATCACGTCGCCGTAGAGCGATACCTTAGCGCCGAGCATGTTGGCGTGATCCTGAAGGTTGAGATTGTCACGCACTGTGCCGATCGGGAGCTGTATGGTGATACACTTGCTGTATTCGGTGCAGTCGGGTGTCGGACCGAGCACGATATTGGTCTTGAGGTCGGCAGGTGCGCCGAATACTGTGTTGCTGAGCGTGGTCGACGGATTTGACGGCATGTAGCCCACGATATATCCGGCTACCCATACGCCGCTTTGCACCGCGTCGGTGGTCGATGTCGGGTTGAACGCTATCACCTGTCCTACGTTGTAGGGGGTAGCTTCCTGGCCGTCACCGTCGGGCACTGTCGAGCCTCCGGTTTCAACGCCCTCGATGCGGAACTGAGATGTCGCGCCCGAGTTGTCGGTGATACCCCATGTGTCCATATACTTGGCGAGTGAGCCGTAGAGCCATATCTGCTTGCCGAAGTTCGACGGGTTGTCACGCAGGTTGCCAAGCTCACGCAGCTTAGTGTCCTGCGGAAGCGAGATTACCAGACACTTGTTGTAGTCTTTGCAGTCGGCAGTCGGACCGATTACAAGCGTGTTGGCGAGCACAACCTCGGCGCCCCATTCGATGTCGGCGTTCGATGTCACCGAAGTGACTTCGGGAGCTACGGCTCCAACGATATAGCCGGTTGTCCATCCCTTGGCACTACGTCCGGCCTCCTCTATGGCGATGGCCTGCTCGACGGTGTAGGGATTGTCTTCCCCGCCCGGCTCGATGGTCGGATTGCCGAAGTTCATGCATCCCTGGGCGTCGATGAGCGTCAGCTGCCAGGGATTGCTGTCCGAGTCATCTGATGTGGAATAATAGTCAAGTATACCAACCACGTCGCCGTTGCCCTCGGGGAGCATCACGTCGCGGAATGTGGCATAGCCCGATGTGCGCACTGTAAGGGTCTGGCCATTGGCATCGGTCAGCAGTCGGTTGGTAGTCACCTTATAGCCGTCGGTGAAGGCTGATTTGCCACCCTCTACGAAGCTTACGTTGTTGAAGCGTACCAATTGCGACTGTATGCCGGCAAGCAGTGACGGGTCGGTAGGCAGTTCGCTGAAGTTGCGCATGCTTATGGTATCGAGCTCAGCCGTGTTGGGCATACCGTTGAGCTGCATGTGAGCCTCAAGCATGACCGGAGGCATGAAGGTTGCCTCCCACACCTGGTTTTTCTCATAGAACAACGGATAGCCAAGCTGTTGCGTACCGTTGTACTTGCCGATATACATGTCAGTAAGGTCGATTACAACCTCCTGTCCGGGTGCGTATTTGGTATACATACCGGTTGAATTCACCGATATGGCGAGAGCTGCGGTCTCGTCCTGTATCACCAGTTTCTTGTAGATATTGCCGGTGCGGTCAGAGGAAATCACTCGGCCATGGATGATATAGTGCGAGCCGTCATCTTTGGTCCTGATTGTGTCAATATAATTGACTGTATTCTGCCAGAATGTCTGCTTCGCCTCGAGAATGGTAGTGTTGGGTGTTATAGTCGCCTCCGGTATGACAAATCCCGGCTTGTGGTCGTCGAAGTCATCCTGGCACGCGGTAAACCCCACTCCGATCGAGAGCGCTGCAACGCCTAATATATATTTTTTCAGACTTTTCATATTGTTTGAAATTTTTTTGTTGAGTCCATCAAAGCAAATTACTAATTACTAATCGATAATTACTAATTGATAATTATTATTTCCCTTTGATGATGAAGTTTTTGATTTCCCAAGTATCTGAACCGGATTCCGACGAACCGTACTTCAGACCGATTTCAATCTTCTTGCCTGCATAAGCCTTGAGGCTGATGGCGCCTGAATTGACAAACGTCCACGAGCCGGCTTCTGGCCAGGTCGGGATGCTGAGCGAGGTCCAGCTTGAAGCTCCCGCCTCGCGTACAACCAGACCGCAGAAATCCTTGAGGGTGGTCTGGAATTTCGCTGCGTGGTCAAACGTCAGTTCCGCTTCCGATTTGCCTGTCAGGTCGACTGTAGTGTAGGCTATGGCCTCTGAGGCGTAAGCCGTTCCGCCGATGTAGCATGATGCATTCAGGTAGCCCGAACCGTTGTATTCTTTCCATGACCAGATGTAAGATGCGGCATCAGGCATGTTGATGTTGTCGAATGTCCAGCCGTCGCTGTTGGCCACCAGACCTTCGTAGATAGTATCGACGCTCGGAGTGGGAGTGTCACCGCCGCCGCCTTCGCCAAGCTCATATTTCGAGGTGTTCTTCAGGCCGGGACCGCTGCAATACTTCATCACGTCGCCGTAGAGCACTACTGCCGCGCCGAGATTGCCGGGGTTGTCCTGGAGGTTGAGTGCAGCGCGCACGGCTCCTGAGGGAAGCTGGATGCCGATACACTGTGTATAGTCAGTGCAGTCGGCTGTCGGACCGAGCACGATGTTGGTCTTGAGGTCGGCCGTAGCTGCAAAAACGGTGTTGTCGAGAGTGGTCTTAGGCGACGAAGGCATGTAGCCCACGATGTAGCCCTTGACCCATACGCCGGCACCGCCTGCGGGTGCTTCGGTGGTCGATGTCGGGTTCAGCGCGATGACATTGGCTGTAGTGTACGGTTTCTCCTGGGTGCCGTCACCGTCGCCGGTTACAGGGGGAGTGGGAGTGTCACCGCCGCCGGTCTGGCCGTTGAGGCTGATGATTTTGCTGCCCTGAGCCACCTCGGGGGTTGTGTTGAACTTGATGAGCTTGCCGAGTATCACTACCTCGTCGCCTACCTTGATGGCATCGGCCGAAGTGAATTTGTCGCCGTTGAAATAATATCCGCGGAACACTTCAAGCTGCTTGTTGGCAGTGCCGTCGTTCGAAATGTAATATGTGGCGTTGCCGAAGTTGCCGGTGTCGATTTCGTCAATCTTCGAGATGATTCCCTTGATGTAGACATTGTCCTGCGACATGCTGCCTGCCTCGATGATGGCAAGCGCACGCACTGCGTCGTAGGGCGATTCGAGTGTACCTTCGCCGGTGCCCTCTTCAACGTCGCCGCCGGGACCGGGTTCGGTCGGAGTGAAGTCGGGGGTGACAGCCGGGTCGTTGGCCATCTCGTAGAGCTCCGGAGCCTTGTACTGGTCGCTGAGGCTTGAGTAGATGCCATACGATTTGTAGCTTGTGTCGTAAGCGAGGATTGAGCTTGATGCCACGTTTGAGATAACCCAGCGGCCCTCACCGTTCTTCACGGGTGCCCAGAAGAACGAGTTGTCACCCTTGACGGGAGCTTTCGCTACGCTCGGACGGTTCGACCAGCCCGCTCCATAAGGAGCCTGATACAGGAACATGCCGCGGTAGTCGGTAAGGTAATATTTGCCTGAGCCGGCCTCTGTTTCGGTGAACATGAAGCCATACTTCTCCGATGCGGTGAACTTGTTGTCGGCTATGGTAACAGCCTCGGTATAGAGGAATCCGTTGTCGCCGGCTGCAGTCACGGTCTGGGCTGCGGTGCCGTCAGTCACGAGGGCATAGGCGCGACCCGAAGTGATGTCGCCGGTCAGCAATGCAAATTCCGACTTGCCTACCTCAACATCACCGGTGTCAGTGCCGAGCGGACCCCATTGATAATGGGTCAGTGAACGCATACCGGGAATGCCGAGATATTTGTCGATATAACCGCGTACGGTTACTTCGCGGCCAAGATTCGAAGGATTGTCTTTCAGGTTGAGACCTGAACGCACTGTACCCGAGGGCAGCTGGAGCGAAATACAGCGGCTGTAGTCCGTACAGTCGGGAGTGGGAGCCAGGAGAAGATTGTTGGCACTTTCAAACGGAGCCTCGAATGCAGCCGTCTGGTCGTTGCACACAAACACTGTCTCTGTCGTGTTCACACATCCTACAATATAACCCGTCACCCAATAGTATTTGTCAGTGTCGGGAGCGCTTGAGTAGTAAGCGTTGTAGTAGGCGTATGCGCCCGGAACGCTCAAGGGCGCATCCCACTTGCCGTCGCCGCCGAGGTCGGGGCTGATGACCGGGGGATTGTCAAAACGGACGTCGCATGATGTAATTCCCATGCCTGCCGCAAGGGCTATTACCGACGCGTATAATATTTTATGCAGTTTCATAAATGTTTTGCTTTTGGTTTTTAAAAGTAATTCTACTCTTAATCTGTGTTTGATGAGGTGCTTGTCTCCTTACTATGATGTTAGAAGCGTACACCGACATTCAGGAACAGACGTATTCCCTGAGCATACTGGTACTTGTTGGGGAATTTCTGCGCGTCGTAGTTGGTATAGTCGAAACGTCCCTGCTGGAATGCGTTGGTCATGATGTCGCGGTTGTTGAGCAGGTTGGTGGCCGACAGGTTGAAGTTCATCGACACCTTGCGGTTGATGTATACGAGCTTGCCGATTGATGCGTTGAGCACAAAGGCATTGTTCATTTTGTCCTGCTGGGCGAGTGTGTGCATCTTTGCCTCGAGTTCCTCTTTGCTGGGGAAGTGCTGCCACAGGTCGGGAAGTTCTTCGTGGCGTATCGGTGACACCTGCACGTAAGAATCGCCCATCCACGATGCGTTCACATTGAAGAACCACTGCTTGGGAGCCGCCCAGTCGAGACCGATATTGACAGCTGTCTGCGGAGTTCCGCCTACGAAGAAGTTGTTGAGATATACCTTGGTCTCGATATCGTCCATCATACCGTTCTCGTATGATTTGATACCGGTCGGACGGTTCTTGTACTGATAGCGGGCCCATGTGCCGGCCATTGTGGCGGTCAGCGACGGTGTGATTTTATAAGCCATGCCGAGTTCGATGCCTTTGTACTGGCGGCGTACGCCTTTGAGCACATAGTTCATGAACGTGCCGTACTGGTCGTCGTAGTATGAGAATTTCTCGGTAAGGTCGCTCATGTGTGTCCAGAACGCCGAGAATGATCCGCGGAAGCGGCGGTAGTTCCACGTGTAGGAGATGTCGCCCGACAATATGCGCTCGGGTGCGAGACCGCTGATTGCAGTGTCCTTGATACGCGGAGAGATATATGCATATTCGAAGAGCGGGGCGCGGGTCTCGTATGAAGCGTGTGCCGAGATAAAGTTGCGGCCGTCCACTTTATATGTGGCGCCTGCCTTGAACGCGCCGGTGTCGAAGCGGTGGGTCTCACCTTTGCCGTACGAATTCTCGGGCGCGCGGCCGTTGCGCATGTGTCCGTCGCGCTGGAATTGGGTGTACTGCATCTTCAGACCGTAGTTGATATCCCACTGGGGCAGGTTTATCATGTTCTGGAGCCAGCCTGTAACCTGCACGGCGTTGATGGTGTAGTCGTAGCCGAAACGGTCGCCGTCCTTTACTCTGCGGTTGGGGTTGTTCAGGTCGTTCTGAAGCACTTCGGGATCCTGGGGGAAGTCACGTTCGGCAAATGTGTCAATATCTTTCCAGAACTCACCGCCGAGAAGGTCGCGCACTGTCTTGAAGTAGTCGGCCGAGGTATAGTTGAGCTGAACACCCCCCTGCAGGCTCATATAGTCGTTGAGACGGTGGTTGACGGTGGAATTGAGATGGAACTGGAACTGATTGCTTACACGGTTTTCAAATATATATACCGCGCCTTTGCGCTCGCTGTAGGGCAATCCTTCCTGCTCGATATTGGCAAGGTAGTTGGCCTGATAGAGGGCATCCCAGTTGATCTGACGGTCAAAAGGCACACGGACGCCGTCGGGACTGGTCAGATAGCCGTTGCGCCATGCGTCGGCCACCAGTTCCGATTCAGGGGTAGGCATACCGTTGTCGAAGTAGGCCGACGGGAGTCGTTTGTAGTAGTCGGGGCGAGGGTCGGGCGAGTTGCCGCTGCGGGTAAGGCCGGTGGTGCTGTAGTGAGTCCAGCGTAAGGCCGCACCGGTGTTGACAATGGTCTTGTCGTTTTTGAAAATCCAGTTGAGCATCGCGGTCGGGTCGAACTGTTCAACCACTTTCGACGAGCGTTTCTTGCCGTCCTGCCAGCCCCAGTTGGGGTTGTAGGTGTTGTCATCGACAAGGTCGAAGATTTCCTGGTATGAAGCTCCGGTGCCACCGCGCTGTATCGGGGCGCCGAATGCCGTAAGTGTCAGAGAGTGGTTCTTGTTGAATACCTTTTCAAGCGACATGAAGGCGCCGAATGAGTTGTAGAACGTACCCTCGACCACACCTTCGTCGGCCCAGCGTCCGATGGCGCTTAAGGTAAGTCCCCAGCCATTCTTGTTGATGCCGGTGGAATATGTTGCCATGGCGCGGAGCATATAGTTGGAATTGGTATACGCGACCGAACCGTTGAAGCCGGGCGAATAGCTCGATGTGATGGTATTGAAGTTGGTCGAGCCGGCCACATCGCCGAAGCCATACGCAGCCGCACCGAGCCCAATGGTATTCGTGCGGTTGCGGAATGCACGTGAAGTCATGCCTCCGAGCGTCGAGTAGCTGAAGCGGCCACGGGCGAGGTCATTGAGCTCGATGCCGTTGAGATACACCGACTGATACTGTGAGTCAAGACCACGGAAACGGAAATACATGGGCTGGAAGTTGTAGTTGGCCGCATTGTAATAGATGTCGTCAGAGGCTCCGGTCAGCGCCTGAATGGACTGCGCGCCTCCCTCTTCGTCATCCAGAGCGTTTTCGTCATACCACATGTCCTGAGCCTCCTCGTAATACACAGAGTTGAGGTCGTTGTTGGAAACGGTGATAGCTCCGACATTGACTGTCTGGTTGGCAAATAATTCTACTTCTTTAGTTGCATCGGCATAGCCGTATGCGATTGCTGTAAGTGTCGTAGTGCCCGGTTGAGCATTTGAAATCAGGAAGTCGCCGGCAGGACCGGTAGTGACCGTAATTCCTTGGTTTTGAAGCGTCACTAAGGCGCCGGCAATCGGATTGCCTGTATCGGCCTCAACTACGCTGCCGCTCACCGCTGCTCGCTGAGCCAACGCGGGAACTGCTGCCATCAACAGCATGAGTAGGAACAGTTTTAGTTTCATAAATGCGTGAGGTTAGTTAATACAATTTTTCATTCTGTTACGGTTATTAAATTTTTTGGTAACGAATTTCAAAATTATCTAAAAAATACTTATCTACCAAATATTTTAAACAAGAAATTTGCTAAAATCGGAGCAAAATCATCTCCCTCACAAATCTTGGTTTTTAATAGAACTTTTTACATGATTATTCGTTATAAAATAAATTATAAGTAACTGTTTAAAATTATTTTATACCAAATTTTAATATTCTGTCGGAGTCTTTTCTGCCGCTTTCTATCTCGTCATCAGTCATGTAGCTCGCTACATTCCTTCTTCCTCAATAAAAATCGGCTAAAAAAAATCCTTCCGCATAATATCAAAATAATTTTGAACAGTTACTTACAAGACTTGATTTTTGATAATTTCACAATAATCTTTATCGTTATGAAAACTCATTTTATTTTCGGCGCCGCATTCGTGGCAGTAGTTGCACTTTCCGGTTATGACGCACAGGCCCGGCGTCCCGATCTGACGGGCGGCAACCCCGGCATTGTGATTTCCGGCTCGCAGGACTATGACGGCATGCCGGAAAAAGCGAAGCATTTTATCAGCAAACACTTCAGCGGTGTAGGCATAAGCAAATGTGAGAAATATTTTGCAAAAGGGAAATATGAAGTCGAACTGGCCAATGGCGTTGATATGGAATTCAACACAAAAGGAGAACTCACCGAGATTGATGCTCCCGACAACGCATTTCTTGCGCCTTCGATAGTTAAAGAACTGCTCCATCGCTCGGCCTACAGTCATCTCGAAAAGGATGGACTTGACTCGAAAGTCGAATCCATCGAATTCAACCGCGGAAAGGCTGTCGAAGTCGAGCTCGGCATCCCCGACCCGGACACCTACGTGTTTGATATCGACGGCAACTTTATCGCAATACGCGACTGACAACGCCCCCTCTCAACATAACGACGCTGCTGCCGGCAGCCTGACACAAATCAGGTCATGCGGCAGCAGCGTTGTCATGCAGCGCGCCATCACTACCCGCC
Organism: uncultured Muribaculaceae bacterium; assembly: GCA_947174635.1. GTDB lineage: Bacteria > Bacteroidota > Bacteroidia > Bacteroidales > Muribaculaceae > JAGBWK01. The sequence goes on along the minus strand of CAMWJS010000074.1, from coordinate 3,143 downwards.
CGCCACTGATGTGGTCAGTCGGCCCGTGCGGTGATTTTCTGTGAGTCGGGAAGCTTTATGCTCGCTGTCGATATTTCATTTCCCCTGACATCTTTTGTGACTTTCGTGCGGTACTTCTTTCCTCCCGCGGTGATTGTCGGATGATTTCCGAGAAACGACACATGCCATGTCAGGTCGCGGCCGGTGTTGTTCTCAAGCTCCGACACTTCATTGCCTTCGTGGCGCAACGACAGATATCCGCCGAGAGCCGGCACATTGCTGATTTGTGTCGTATGCCCTGCCACACGCGAAAGCGTGCTGACCGAATTTGTCGACGCCGACGGTCTCAGCCCCATCGCTCCGGACACCACCCCTTCCACGACTCCGTACGATACTTCGGGATAATCGGCACGGTCGGCTCCCGGAAGTGTGGTCAGTTCGCGGTAGGCATCCTCGTCATATCCAAGACGATACAGCAGAGCCGGGAAATAGCTTCTGTTCTCTATATTCCAGTCGCTTTTGGCAAGGATGTCGGCCACACCGGCACGTATGCGGTCACGGTCGGTGATGGCGTCGAACCACAACAGGAAAGGAACGCCCTCGCCACGCGCGAATTTACGTTCCGCCGTCCAGAATGTGTTGTATCGGTTGTTTTCAGCATCCCACCAGGTCTCTTCAAGCAGCTTACGGTAGGCTTTGGCTTCAGACGCAGCCCTCTTGGCCCTCTTTTTATCTCCCGCTATGGCTGCAATGCGCGAATATGCGTCAAATCCGGCATAAAGTCCGCCCACAAGGTCGACGGCTGCCGTCAGCCCGTGGAAATTCTCAACATACGAGGGCAGTCCGCGGCAGGTATGGAAGCTGTAGTCCGGATTGAAGTCGGCGGGCATGTTCATATATTGCGGACGGTGCATGATGCTGTCGGGCTGGAGTTTCCACCGCTTCACATACTCGTCGACGCTCTTGTCGTAGAAATAGCGCATCTTCGCATCGGAGATATAATCGGTGTCGCCGGTCCATTCATACATCTTCAGGCAAGCCAGCATCACATCGGAATTGGCGTTCAGGCAGTACCAGAATTCGGTGTCGGACGCATAGTCGACCGGGGCAGGCCTGTTGTAGCGGTTGATTTCCCAGTAGGTGCACCAGTCTTTCTGTTCGCTTATATTCCCGGCAAACTTCATCATCATGTTCTTGTTGTGCTTTGCCAGCCCTATGATTTGCGCGCCGACGGTCTGATGCGACACATCGCGCATGCAGAACGCCTCGCGGTTGGGCAGCGCGGCCTCATACCACGCTCCTACCGGGTCACCGTCATCGTGGGCGTATGAAAGCGCCTTCGCCCTGGCCCAGTTATAACTTCTTTCAAGCTGCAGATCGGAAGAGGTGAATACTGCTGTCGACCGGCCGGACAGGTTTGTGCCCGATATGGCCGTCATTATCACGGCGATTGTCAGTTTCAGTGATTTCTTCATGATAGAGTAATCGGTATTGTCGTTATGTCAGGTTGTAATCTTCGGCTGTGCCATCTTTCGAATGGCATCTGTATTGCAAAGATATGAAATTTATGTGAATTAAGTAACTGTTTAAAATTATTTTATACCATCCATTCTCATTATTTTGAACAGTTACTTATAACGTTCGGCCCCAACTCATCCGTGATATTGCCCCTAATCCTTAAGTTTGTTTCGCACCACTATGTACCGGGCGGCAATTTTATACTGCAAATCCAATCAAAACGGAATTTCGGGTGTTATAATTGATGTAACATCATAAAAAAACGTTTCAACTATGACCGCTCTTATACCTTCACATGACATAGCCCAATGGCTGCTCGGCATAGTCCGTGATATATGCGGATGGATGGGTCTGCGCAGCGACCCGCAGATTGAACAAATCGCCTACGTAATCCTCATCAGCACTTTTGCCGTCGGACTGGGCTACGTGATAAGGCGCGCCGTGATTTTTGCCGTGCGCAAGATAATCAGGCTGCGCAAGACCGATTTCGGCACCGAACTGCTCAACCGGCATGTAGTCACCAAGTGCTCGCATATCATACCGCCGCTCGTAATCCTCGCGCTGCTGCCGTTTGCGTTCGAGCACACTTCGGCCGTGCTCAGGATTGTCAACCGCCTCGTATATATCTACCTCACCATAATGTTCGGCGTGGGGTGCAACGCCATAATAGGTTTCGCATGGTACAACTACAACCGCCGTGCCAACAAGGAAAACCATCCTCTCAAGGGTGTGATGAATGTCGCCAAGGGCATAGTGTGGATTATAATCACAATCATCTCCCTGTCAATCATCATCGACAAGTCGCCGATGGCCCTGCTTGGCGGTCTTGGTGCATTCGCCGCAGCCCTGATGCTGATTTTCAAGGACTCGATACTCGGCTTCGTGGCCGGCATACAGCTGTCGAGCAACGACATGCTGCGCGTAGGCGACTGGATTGTCGTGCCCTCGACAATCGCCAACGGCATTGTAATCGATGTGTCGCTCACGGTCGTAAAGGTGCAGAACTGGGACAACACCATCGTCATGCTGCCACCCTATTCGCTCGTGTCGACCTCGTTCCAGAACTGGCGCGGCATGTCGGATTCAGGTGTACGCCAGATTGACCGTTCGGTCATTATCGACAACACATCCATCGTCGCCGCTACCGACGCTTTTGTCAGCGACATGGTCGGGAAATACCCCCTGCTCAAGGATTTTGTGGCACAGCGCCAGGCCGATGCCAAGGAGGGAAAACCGATGGTGTTCAACGGCGGAGTAGCCCCCGTCAACGGCACCCTCGACACCAACCTCGGACTCTTCCGCGCCTATATGTGCCGCTACCTGCTCACACATCCCGCCATCGCGCACGACCAGAATATCATAGTGCGCCTGATGACGCCAGATGCCAACGGCACGCCTCTCGACATCTACTGCTTCACCGCCACAACCGACTGGCTCGCCTACGAGGCCATACGCTCGCAGCTTTTCGAGCATATCGCCACTTCGGCCGCCGATTTCGGGCTCCGCATCTTCAACGCTACATACAACGGCCGGATTACCGTCGCCAACGGTTCAGCTCCGGCACAGGCCGCTACAGCTTAAGCTCCTAATCCCTTAGAGCCGGTTCGACAATAAATGTTAAACGCAGAGCGGTCAATCGTCGAGCG
>CAMWJS010000073.1 GCA_947174635.1 uncultured Muribaculaceae bacterium | reverse complement strand
ACCGATCTCTAGTACTGTCGCTGGGGCTGGGATAGGTTAATAAGAGACAGGGCCGTACGGGTCTGACTGGTCCGACGGGGAGTACAGGGAGGACGGGGAGGACGGGGTGGACGGTGGCTGGGAGGATGGCGCTGTCGGCAGAGGGCATTCGGGAACTTCATAGTGTAGGGAGGGACGGCTCGTGGCGTCCGTGTTTCGGCTTGATAATCTGGGTTTTGGCGGACGCACGAGCCGTGCGTCCCTACATTTTGGGGGCATTTTTATGAGTTATGCAACATCCTGCTGCAATATGAAATTAGACAACAAGCTTGAGGGTTTGCGATGTGGTCTTTGTGAATATTTTTTGCATGCCTGAATAAATATTTAACGTTTATGCGTCATGGTAAATTGAATTTATTTGTATATTTGCAGTTCGGACTCAAAAAAAACAATACCTTAATCATGAAAAAAGTATTTGCATTTATAGTGACGTTGCTGGCGGTTGCATCGACAACAATATATGCAGCCGAGCCGGCCGGTTATTACAAATCGTGCGAGGGAAAGACAGGAGAAGCGCTTCTTACGGCGCTGCAAGCCGTGGTTGGCCCGCACAAGAACGTGGGCTATGACGGCCTATGGGCAGTGTACAACAAGGCAGATGTGGACGATAACGGCAAGTATATCGACATGTATTCGACCAAGCGCTGGACTCCGGGTAAGGAGAAGTGCGGCAACTACTCACGTGTGGGCGACTGCGTGAACCGCGAGCACTCTTTCCCCAAGAGCTGGTTCAACGAGGGCTCGCCGATGAAGTCGGACGCCTTTCATGTGTATCCCACCGACGGCAAGGTCAACGGCCAGCGCAGCAACTTCCCATACGGCGAGTGTGCCAACGGAACGACTCTCCCGTCGAACAACGGCGTCAAGGCGTTAGGCAAACTGGGCACATCGACCTTTCCCGGCTATTCGGGCAAGGTGTTCGAGCCTGTCGATGAATACAAGGGAGACCTTGCGCGCTCATATTTCTATATGGCGGCGGCCTACAAGGACAAAATCGGTTCGTGGCACTCCGACATGCTCGCCGGCAATTCATATCCCGCCTACAAGACATGGGCGGTCAACCTGCTGCTGAAATGGCACCGTCAGGATGCAGTCAGCAAGAAGGAGACCGACCGCAATGACGCGGTGTATGAGTTCCAGAACAACCGTAACCCCTTCATCGACCACCCGGAACTGGTAGAGTACATCTGGGGCGACAAGAAGGGCGAGGCATGGTATATCAACGGCAGCCCTGTGCCTGTATGGTCACTTCCGGCCAACAATTCGACCATCGATTTCGGCCTTACTGCCACCAACTATACGAAATCACTCGCTATCGACGTCAAGGGCGCCAACCTGACATCGCCTGTCACCGTGACACTCAGCGGCAGCGACTTCACCCTGCAGCAGCGCACCATCACCGCAGCAGCCGCCAATGCGGGCACCTCGATTTCGGTATCGTTCAAGCGCGGAACATCGGGAGTGTCGACCGGCACGCTGACATTCAAGTCGGGCGACCTGACATCGACCGTCACACTGCGCGCAGAAGCAATCTCGGGCATTCCCGCCCTCCCGGCCGAGGATATCGCCGAGACCGGATTTACGGCACGCTGGATGAGCCTCGGAGATGCCGAGACATACCAGCTTACAGTGAAGAAAGGTGGCGCGGTACTTGCCGGCTATCCTGTGACAGTCAATGCCGAGGCAGAGGAATACCGCGTGGACGGACTTGAGCCGGAGACGCTCTACAGCTATTCGCTGACATCGGGGACACGCGTGTCGAACGAGGTGAAAGTGACGACAGCCGCACTTGTGCCTGACGTGCAGTATCTCAACGGTACGGAATTCACATTCCTCACCGACCCGGACATCCCGTCGGAAGCAGCAGAGGTGTGGATTGACATCGAGAACATCGACAACGACCTTACCGTCAGCGTAAAAGAGCCGTTCGCCCTGTCGACCGACATGAACAACTGGAGCCGGAGCATCACGATAGCTCCGCAGGAGGACCGTTTCTATCTGCGTGTCAATGCCACATCGGCCGGCGAGTATGAGTCGACAATCACCATAAGCAGCGGATATTACACAAATGACGATGGCACGGCTACAGCCTCGGTGCGCGATACGTCGACGCCGTGGTTTGTGGAGGATTTCGAGAAGGCAACAGATGCCAACGCCACATACAGCAAACAAACGTTTGACGGAAATCCCTGCAGCTGGAACCTTACCAATGCCGGCCTGTGGGTATCAGACAAAGCGTATAACGGCGACTATGCCCTGCGCATGGGCAAACAATCGACAAGCGCCATAGAATCGGCATCGGCCAAGAGCAGCGGTATCGGCACCGTAAGTTTCTATGCCGAGCGCTGGAGCAGCTCGGACGGCGACATGGTATTGCAGGTGGAATACATGCCCGAGCAATCGAGAGAGTGGATAAACGCCGGCCAGGTGACAGTCAGCGCCGACTCGTATACCAAATACGAAGTGCCCGTAAACGTAGCAGGCAGCAACTACATACGTCTGCGCCAGAGCGCGGGGGGACGCGGCATGATTGACGACCTTACCGTCACCGACTATGCAAATTCGTCGGTGGATGGCATAGAAAATGACACTCTCGCCGAGTGGGACGCCTACTGCATCAACAAGGCGCTCGTGATTGTAAACCACGGCAATGCGGCGACATATCATGTGTATAACCTCGACGGCCAGACCGTTGGAGGCGCCAAGCTGCACGGCTCGCAGTATACGGTAAGCCTTCCGGCAGGGCTTTACATCGTGACCGACGGCGAGAACAGCCGACGCGTGGTAGTGAAATAATCCAAAACCGAACAGGGAAGAGGGTGTTGCAGAACTATAATTAGCGGTCAAAAGTCACAGCGAATTGTAGGGACGCGATTCAATGCTGTTTACTTAAGGGGGTGACATCAGAGAGCCGGGAGGCTCGGGAGGCTACTATTAACCGGGGTTCGAAGACCGCGGAGCGGGCGCAGACCCCGGCCATAAACATATCCGTCCAAGAAGCCCGGGAGGGGCGGTTTGTGGTTGTAAACAAGCTGGTTACCACACACCGCCCTTCCCGGGCTCAGGAGATGATTGCTACCGGTTACCCCGGTCTGCGCCCGCTCCGCGGTCTACGAACCGGGGTTAATAGTAGACCCTCAAGCCTCCGGCTTTCCGATGAAGTTATGCTTAAGTAAACAGCATTGAATCGCGTCCCTACAATTTGGTTTGTATATTTTGAGTTTTGCAACACCCTCTTTTTTTTTGAGGTGGAGGTGTCGGACAGGTCAGACATGTCGGACGAGTAGGACCCGGGGGTGAGTGCGGGGGTGCGGTAGTCGCGGCGAGGATGCGGGAATTTATTTTGTAATTGGAATATTTTAGTTATTTTTGTAACTCAGTCGAATTACCTCTTTGAGATGAGCGAGGAAAACAATGACATATCACGCAGGGACTGGCTACGGACTGTTGCCGCTACGGTTGTGGCGGGCAGCATTGCCGGAGGAGTGCTTTCGTCGTGCCGGCGCGGCAACGACGACTGGCTGCCGCTACGTGCCGATGCCCGCGGAGAGGATAAGAATCCGTTTGACGCCGACGTGATTGTCGCGGCTCTGCCCGGCGAGGTCAGATGCGTGGGCTGCAACCGCTGCATGCCTTGCAGCTTCGGGGTGGACATACCGTCGATGTACAAGGCTTACAACGAGGCGGTCAGGAACGGAGAGATACCGGCCAGCGGGAAGGATTACCGCAATGGCGGCGGCGCGGAACGTTGCCGCGCGTTCGTTGACCGCATCGAAGAGGAAATCGGCGACAGGCATATAGCGCACCGATGCGCAGGCTGCGGCAAGTGTGACAGCGTGTGCCCGATGAAACTGCCGATAGCGGAGCAAATGCGAAGCATAGGCCGGCTCATAGACCTGACACGCGAGGAGACTGACAGCATATAACAACAATACCCGAATGAGCAAGACGCAGACAATATACCGTAGGAAAGATGACAACGCCAACGGCAGAGGAAAGGCTCTGCAGCTTGGACGGCGTGTCACGGCCGTTGTGGCGCTGAGCGTCATGACGGTGTATTTCGTCATGCTCGGGACGTCAGCGGCACTCAAACTGAAATGGATAGCGTCGGTGCAGATTGTGCCTGTGGCGCTGTCTGTGAGCGGTTCGCTGATACTTTTCTGGACGGTCGTGACGCTGCTTTTGGGGCGCGTCTACTGCTCGATGGTGTGCCCTGCGGGTATAACGCAGGATATAGCGGCACGGCTGCCGCGTATGAGCCGCAGGATGAAACTGCGCCGCGGATACCGCCACCACGATGCGCACAACCGGTTCCGCTACATCTGGCTCGGACTGACAGCAGTCTCGGTGATGGCCGGGGTGTCGATGATGCTTGCACTCTTTGACCCTTACGGGGCATTCGGTCGCATTATGACTTATCTGCTCCGGCCGCTGATAGCGGCGGCAAGCGGCGGAACGGTGCTCACGGGGACGCTTGCCGGAGTTGTCGCGGCAGCTGTCACGCTGGCGGCGATAGTAATAGTGCCGATGAAACGGGGCAGGCTGATATGCAACACGGTATGCCCGGTGGGGTCGGTCCTGAGCCTGCTGAGCCGCCACAGTGTATACGGCATGGATATAAACACCGACGCGTGCGTCAACTGCGGGTTGTGCGAGCGCGTCTGCAAGGCGGAGTGCATCGATTCGAAAGGGCATACGGTCGACATGTCGCGCTGTGTGGTATGCTTCGACTGCACGGCAGTGTGCGACAGCGGCGCCATCACCTATACGCGCCGGCGCCACCGCCTGTCGATACCGATGCTTATGAAAGTGCCCGGAGCGCGTGCCACGGCAACGTTAGAGTCGACGGGCAGTGCCGACAATACAGAGAAACCTCAGGCCATCGACCGCCGGAGATTTCTCACCGCCGGACTTATACTCGCGGCGTCGCCCGTAGTGGCAAGCGCGGAGAAGAAACTGCGCCGCGTGATGCCGAAAGAGATAGAGCAGCGACCGACAACCGACACGCGGCCGGTGACGCCTCCGGGCATAATGTCGACGCGAGCGTTTCTGACGCGATGCGTGGGGTGCGGAGCGTGCATATCGGTGTGTCGGGCGCGGGTGCTTGTGCCGTCGGCAGGCGAGTACGGGGCGTCAAACCCGCTCCACCCGATGAAGAATTACGACGACAGCTATTGCCGCTACAATTGCGTGAAATGCACCGAGGTGTGCCCTACCGGAGCGCTCAAGCCGCTCACTGTGGAGGAGAAGCACTTTTTCAGGACGGGCCTGGCCAATGTCGACACCGACGCCTGCATAGGGTGCGGACTGTGTGCCGGACGATGTCCGAAAGGCACCATAACGATGACCGAACGCGAAGGACGGCGTGTGGCGAAAGTGAACCACGAGGGGTGCATAGGGTGCGGTTCGTGCCAGTATATATGCCCGGCATCGCCCGTGAAGGCCATCAAAGTGAACGGACTTAAAAGATAACTGAAAAAACGAAAAAATACAGATGAAACAATATCTCGAACTACTCGACCATATACTTGCCAACGGCTCTGACAAGGAGGACCGCACCGGCACGGGCACGCGCTCGGTGTTCGGCTATCAGATGCGCTTCAATCTGGCTGAGGGATTTCCGCTGCTTACCACGAAGAAGCTGCATCTGAAGTCGATAATCTATGAGCTGCTGTGGTTTCTCAAAGGGGATACCAACGTGAAATACCTGCAGGAGCACGGCGTCAGGATATGGAACGAGTGGGCCGACGAGAACGGCGATTTAGGCCATATCTACGGCTATCAGTGGCGGTCGTGGCCGGCGTATGACGGCACGTTCATCGACCAGATATCGGAGGCCATCGACCAGATAAAGAACAATCCGTCGTCGCGCCGCATCATAGTGAGCGCGTGGAATGTGGCCGACATACCGTCGATGAAGCTGCCTCCGTGCCATGCTTTCTTCCAGTTTTACGTGGCCGACGGCCGTCTGTCGCTGCAACTCTACCAGCGTTCGGCCGACACGTTCTTAGGGGTGCCGTTCAACATAGCGTCGTACGCGTTGCTTCTGATGATGGTGGCGCAGGTGACCGGACTTGAGCCGGGCGATTTCGTCCATACGCTCGGCGACACGCATATCTATAAAAATCATTTCGAGCAGGCACGTCTGCAGCTTACACGCGAGCCGCGCAAACTGCCCCGCATGAAGATAAATCCTGAGGTAAAGAGCATCTTCGACTTCAAGTATGAGGATTTCGAACTTGTCGACTATGACCCGCACCCCCACATCAAGGCCGATGTGTCGGTATAAACCTGAATGACAAATATGGTGACTATAATAGCAGCAGTAGGGCGCGACAGCGCGATAGGCCGCGGAGGCGATCTGGTGTTTCATCTGCGCGGAGACATGCGCCGCTTCAAGGCGCTGACAACGGGTCACACTGTGGTGATGGGGCGCAAGACATTCGAGTCGCTGCCCAAGGGGGCGCTGCCGGAGCGCCGCAACATAGTGATAACGCGCAACGAAGGTTTCACCGCCGCGGGCACGGAGCGCGCCGGCTCTCTTGAAGAGGCGCTGCGCATGGCCGCGGGCGAGGAGGTGTTTGTGATCGGCGGCGGCGAGATATACCGTCAGGCGATAGATGCCGCCGACAGAATGGAGCTGACGGTTGTTGATGCCGACAGCTGCGACGCCGACACGTTTTTCCCGGAATTCAACGCGGCGGAGTGGAAAAAAACAGCTGAAAGCGAGCCGATGACCGATGAAAAGAGCGGTGTAAGTTACAGTTTCGTTTGCTATTGTCGGATTTAAGCGTTAACTTTGCAGACATCTACAGGCGTCGACGGCGCCGCAAAGCAAGGATTGCCCCGGTAGTTCAACGGATAGAATAGAAGTTTCCTAAACTTTAGATAGCAGTTCGATTCTGCTCCGGGGTACCACACAAAAAAGATGATCTTTCACCGACTTATCAGATACGGCAGTATTTTTGAAGTAACTGTTTGATTTTGTATTTGAACAGATTGCGATTAATCATTAAATGTTTCATGAGACAACATACGGTAATACAGCATACGTTATTTGATGAGCACGATTTCTTAAATATAAGATTTCCCAAGCCACAATATCTTGGTGCTAAATATATTCATTGTGACTGGATAGCGCAATGGATACCTGATGATGTCAAAGTCGTGCTGGATGCATTCAGCGGCTCACAATCTGTAGCATTCATGTGCAAGCGACTCGGCAAATCGGTACTTTCAAATGATTTCATGAAATTCAACAGCGAGATAGGAAAGGCACTGATCGAGAATACACATGAAATACTTGAAAACGAAGACTTAAACATCTTGTTTTCTCCAAACTCCGACCCAAGTTATTATAATCTGATGGAAAACATCTTTACTGATCTGTTCTTTATCAGAGAAGAAACAGCATTTCTTGACGCCTTCAGAAGCAATGTGAGATTTCTCGAAAATGATTATAAGAAATCGCTGGCACTGGCAATAATGAACCGAGCGATGTCAAGAAAGGTGACAATGGGTCATTTCGGACATACTCAGGCACTTGCATATGCGGCAAATCCGGAAAGAGTAAAGCGCAACAGGAGTCTTATACGCCCTCTGAAAACGATTTTCATGGAACTTAAAGATGACTACAATGAAGCCGTTTTTGACAACGGCGAGAATTGCACCTCATACAACCAGAATATTCTGGACTTACTTCCGACACTCCCAAAAGTGGATCTTGTATATTTCGATCCTCCGTATTGCGACAGCCATGCCGATTATCAGAGTTTTTACCATCTTCCTGAGACATACACCAATTACTGGAAAGATAAAGAATTCATAAACGGAACCAAAAGATACAGCCCTAAAAAAGTCAGCGGATTCGACACCAAGAAGGAAATCATCAATAGTTTCAAAACTATGTTTTCCCTATCTGACAATATTCCATACTGGATTATAAGCTATAACGACCGAAGCTATCCGGACATCGACACCCTTGTCGACATGGCCGCACAATATCGGCAAGTACACATCGAACGCAAACCTTACCATTATGGAAGAGGCGGAAAGGGAAGTGTGGCCGGCAGCAGCGAAGTTCTAATAATTTGCACACCATTAAATTAATAGCGCATGACTGAATTTGAGGTATGGGACAAAAAATTCCGAGAGCATGACATGTATTCTTTCAATGGCAACAGGAGTGGTCTGTTATGGCTTAAAGTCAGAGCTGTCAGCCGATTGAAACAAATCAAAGAATTTACCGACAAAAACAAGATAACCTTAACCGGCAAAAAACTGTCAGACAAGAATATAGAATTATTTAACATCCTTCAAAAGAGAGATGACGCAACAGATATGCTCGACAGGTTTTTAAAGGACGTCAACCAGGAGTGGTATTCAGCAATGGGAGTGAATGTCGAGAAACTAAAAGATGATTTATTCTCGCTACAGCATTACACCTGGGGCGGAGACAGGAACAATTCACTCGACAAATATCTGATAAGCAGATACGTAAAGACGATAAGCGAATTTTCGGAACTACAAAAGCACAACTGCGAGATTGCCGGAAATGCATGGAATTACGTACAGAACAGCTGGTATAACAATTGGACATCTTTTCTGATAGAGTCAGTCTTCAAACATAATCCCAAAGTTGTTTCAGCGGTAGGCGAAATTAAGAATGTCGACTTCTTTATCGACAATTTTCCGATTGATTTAAAAGTAACTTTTTTCCCGAATAAGTTTTTGGAGAAGAAATTTAAAGCCGAAACCGGCAAGAATATTCTGGGATGGCTTAAGAAGAAAGGCAAGACATTTGGCATCACTGCCGACAAATCAATGGATGAGCCACGGCAGATTTATGTATTGTCTGAAAAACTCAAGGAATGCGGACATACAGAAATTATCAATGAATTAATCAATCTCAGAAGGAATATCATCGAGGATGCTATCGGCAATCCGTCGGAACTAATGAAATGGTTATATGAAAATCAGGGCGAAATGCGCTTCGGGGCAGAAAACAGGCTCTATCTCATTCTCGCTGACATAGAAAATATCGACCAATCGTGGAAGATGAAGAGAGCTTTCAGTCTGATTGAACCGGCAATAAACAATTATATAGACAAATTCAGTCAGTCTTCGCTAAAAAAGATTACATTCGAGTATAAAAAGAAAAAATACAACAGCCTTGCCGATGCGTTATTTATAACGAGATAGCAACGTCTGAAATGCAAAATAAAGAAAAACAGGCAAAACGGTGAACGTCAATAATATTTTTAAAATAGTGTGTATGGCGGGGGTGGTGACGCTGTTGGCGGCGTGTGCCTCTATCGGTCGTCCGGAGGGGGGTGAGCGTGACGAGTTGCCGCCGGTGTTCGTGCGTTCGAATCCGGAGCCCGGAGCGCTTGAGTTCAAGGGAAACCGCCTGAGCATCTTCTTCGACGAGAATATAAAGATGGAGGATGCGATGAACAAGGTGGTGGTATCGCCTGTGCAGAAACAGCCGCCGTCGGTATCGGCCAACGGCAAACGCCTGACGGTGGAATTCCGCGATTCGCTTGTGAAAGACGCCACATATACCGTAGATTTTTCCGACGCCATACGCGACCTCAACGAGGGGAATATCCTTGACGGGTTCGCATTTGACTTTTCGACCGGCGCCACTCGCGACAGCCTCGTGATATCGGGCATGCTGTTCGAGGCACGCAATCTCGAACCGGCGCAGGGCATGATTGTCGGGGTATATTCCAATCTGTCGGACACGGCAATCAGCACACTTCCGTTCGAACGCATCGCCAAGACCAACCAGTACGGGCAGTTCGTGATACGCAATCTCGCACCGGGAAGCTACAACGTATATGCAGTCAACGACCTCAACCGCGACTATCACTGGGACCGCTCGGAAGATGTGGCCTTCTTAGGGCAGACGGTTGTGCCGGAAGTGACCAACATAACAGTGACCGACACGCTCCGGGCAAGCAACGGGATGGACTCCATCGTGATGCGCCAGGGCTACAAATATCTGCCCAACGACCTGCTTCTCACGTGGTTTAACGAAAACTACCGCTCGCAGTATCTCAAAAACAATTCGCGCATCGACTCAACGCGCGTCATGATAGAGCTTGGCGCTCCGACCGACACGCTCCCCGTGCTTACGCTGCTCAACACTCCTGCGGCGGGGCGACGTCTCGACGAGGTGTCGCGCATAGACCATTCGGCTCTCGGCGACTCCATAACCTACTGGCTGACCGACAAGGGGGTGATATCGACCGACACGCTCTCGGTGGAAATACGCTATCTGCGTACCGACAGCCTTGACCAACTGACGTGGACCACCGACACGCTGCGCCTGCTCAACCGCGAGCGCTCCAAATTCCAGAAAAGCATCGACAAGCGCAACCAGGACCGCGAGAAGCTGCTCAAGAAGCTGCGCGAGGAGGGTAAGGACACGGTATTCACCGACGAGCAGGTGTTCATGACTTTCGACACAAGCACACGCGGCAACCAGGAGCTTAACCGTCCGCTATATTTCACGGCATCACAGCCTGTTGACTCCATAAATGAGGCGCTGGTGCACCTTGAGATGCGTGTCGACACCGTATGGCGCGATACCGGCGCGCAGCACATAGTGCGCGACTCCATCAACCGACAGCTCCGTTTCACTCTCTATCACGACTGGAAGGAGGGAGAGCGCTACCGTCTGAGTGTCGACTCGGCTGCCGTGACCGGCATCTACGGCAATGTCAACAAGGCAACGACTTCAGAATTTACCGTAAAGAAGCTTGAAGACTACTCGACCATCAAGTTCAACCTGACAGGAATACCCGACGGGGAGGAGATGATAGTTGAACTGCTCAACTCGCAGGACAAACCGGTGGCGACGTCGCGGGTCACAGACGGTACGGCGACGTTCACATTTGTAAGCCCCAACACCTATTATGCCCGGGCATTTGTCGACTCAAACCGCAACGGCAAATGGGACACGGGGTCTATCTCCGAGCAACGCCAGCCTGAAGATGTGTATTACTACCCGAAGAAACTGGCGCTCAAGAAAAACTGGGACCTGGTGCAGACGTGGGATATCAATCTGCTGCCGCTCGATGCCCAGAAACCGAATGAGATAAAGAAAAACAAGCCAAAGAACCGTGACCGCAACGCAGCCCGAAACGAGGAGGAGGATGAGGAGGAAGATGACTTCTACCCGCAGGGCTTCGGCGGCTCCGACCGCAACAGTTCACGCAATACAGGAATAACCGGTATCGGCGGCACCAGACTGGAACCCGGCGCGCTACGCCGATAACAATCGGAAACATCAACGGCCACAACCATTCAACTACAATGACCGCATCAACTCCATTAACCAAAGAGCTCGTCAGAGAGCCGGCCTACTGCCGGCTTGACCTACGCATTGGCGTGACGGCGCTTGATGTGATGATTTACAATCCGCTGGAGGACAATTCGTTGCTGATGAAACGATGCAATCTGTCAGGCGACGATGCCGACCGGCTGAAACAAATCGAAACATTTATATACGACAATCCACTGCTGCTCAGCGATTTCAAAACGATAACAGCCATCATTGAGAGCCGTAGCTTCATGACCGTGCCCGACAGCATAGCCGATGCGTGCGACCATATAGCGCTGCTTTGCGAGGCCGACAGCGACACCGACCGCCGCGCCTCCGTCATAGATGACCGTATTGAAGCTTTCGGAGCAAGCATACTGACGCCTCTGCCTGCGGCCACAGCCAATTTCCTGCGCCGCACATTCCCCAACATCAGGCTGCACAACGCGCTCTACCCATTCACGCGCTACTGCCACTCAAATCTCTCCAAAGGAAATACAGTCAAGACATTCGTCAACCTGCGCGCCAGGTCGCTCGACATCGCCGTGATGAGCTCCAACAGCCTTGTGCTGCTCAACCGCTTCGAATACCGCGACATCAACGATGCGGCATTCTATATACTCAGCTGCACCGAGGATATTGCCGATGACCGCGAGGAAATACTCATCGGAGGCGAGCGTGAACAGCGCGACGCACTTATGCCGATGCTGCGCAAATTCCGTCCCTACGTGATGCCGATGATTTTTCCGTCGGCCATGTTCAAGGCAGGAGCAGATGCAATGAAGTCACCTTTCGATTTGATAATCTTACCGTTATGCGAATAATACGAGGAAAATACGGCCGACGTCGCTTCGATGTCCCCACCAATATAACAGCCCGCCCCACCACCGATTTCGCCCGCGAAAACATATTCAACGTGATGGAAAATCTGGTGGACTTCGAGGAGGAGCCCACGGCACTCGACCTGTTTGCCGGCACGGGAGCCATAACGTTTGAATTCCTGTCGCGCGGATGCTCGTCGGTGACAGCGGTCGAAAAAGCCGCCACGCAATATAATTTCATACGCCGCGTGGCCTCGCAGCTCGGAGCCGACAATCTGACTCTGCTGCGCTGCGACGCTATCCGATTCATCAGCGCGGCATCGCAGAGCTACGACATAGTGTTTGCCGACCCGCCCTACGACCTGCCTGACTTCGGCGAGATACCCGGCGCCATACTCTCGTCGGGGCTTGTCAAAGAGGGCACACTCGTAGTCATCGAGCACTCAAAGAAATTTGACTTCTCGCATCTGCCAGGATTTATGGAACACCGCGCCTATGGCTCGGTGAACTTCTCCATATTCCGCGTCGGGGAATAGATTCGCCATACAGGAATGACTCACCGCCATAGTTATTTATGACTATTACGGTAATTGATGCGGGCGTTGTACATTTGTTCTTTGATACCACCGTTGCGGAGGAAATCAGTAGGTAATATCATAGATACATTCAGACTTCTGAAAAGCTATCAGTTTCCGATAATTGCCCTTCTGTGGGGGGAAGGTGTCAGCCATGATTTGCGATTTTTACAGGTAATTATCGGTTGTATCCGAGACATTGCAGGGTGTTACAGAAGCATATTTAGGGACGCGATTTAATGCTGTTTACTTAAGGAGCGACGTCAGAGAGCCGGGAGGCTCGGGGGGCTACTATTAACCGGGGTTCGGAGACC
>CAMWJS010000072.1 GCA_947174635.1 uncultured Muribaculaceae bacterium | reverse complement strand
GTAGCCGCGGTTTTTAACCGCGGAAAGATAAGAATGAGTTTTGCAACACCCTCCCAATGCTGTTTACTTAAGCACAACTTCATCGGAAAGCCGGAGGCTTGAGGGCCTACTATTAACCCCGGTTCGGAGACCGCGGAGCGGGCGCAGACCGGGGTAACCGGTAGCCCCCGAGCCTCCCGGCTCTCTGATGTCACGCCCCTTAAGTAAACAGCATCGCATCGCGTCCCTACAAAGTTGATGTATATTTTCACCCACCGTACGCCGGCAGCTGCGGTATGAACTTATAGCTCTTCGTGGCATAGTCGATGGCGCAGCAGTAGTGCCTCAACCCGTTCGACACGGCAAGATACCGCGCGCGAAGCACCATATTGTAGCGGACTATCTGGTCAAACACCTGCTGCGTGATTTCGACATGCGGCGCCTTGTACTCCACGATGATATACGGCTCGCCGTGCGCGTCATACACCACCGTATCCGCCCGTCGCGACAGACCGTTCAGCCGCAGCGACACCTCGTTGCCGATTATCGACGGCCGATAGCCCAACTCCCCGCATAGATACCCCACGAAATGCTGTCGCACCCACTCCTCGGGAGTCAGCTTGACATACGCATTGCGGCACACATCGTATATGCGCACCATATCGCCGTCGCGCCGCAGCCTCGGAGCCACAAGTGCCGGCAGATTAAGTCGTGGAAAGTTATCCATATCGTTTCGCGTTCGGAAATTTTTGTGTAAATTTACGCAAATAATTTCATTTATCCGCATAAATAGATGGCCGATACAGTAACATACACGGCGCTGCGCAACTCACTCGCAAAAAAGCAGTACCACAACATCTACCTCATCCATGGCGAAGAGGGGTATTACATCGACGAGCTCGCCGGGCTCTTCGAGAACATACTCCCCGAGTCGGAACGCGACTTCAACCTCTACACCATGTATGCGCCGCAGACCGACGCCGCCACCGTGGCCGAAGCCTGCCAGCGCTACCCCATGATGGCCGACCGTCAGGTCGTCATCCTCAAGGAAGCGCAGGCCGTGCCCGTGGCATGGTTCAACAAACTGCTCCCCTACATCGAGAGCCCGGCGCCCACCACCATCCTCGCCATCATAGCACGCGGCGCCGCAATCAAAAGCGCCACCCTTACCAAGAGCCTTACCAAAGGCAAAGGCGTGGTGTTCGAGTCGAAACGCCTCGCTCCCGCAGCTGTCGCCTCCACAATCCGCGACTTCATAAAGGAGAAAGGCCTCTCAATAGAGGACAAAGCCCTTGCCATGCTTCAGGACTACGTCGGCGCCGACCTCTCGCGCATCTACAACGAAATCGACAAGATGACAGTAGCGCTGCCCCCCAACGCCATGATTACGCCCGAAAGCATCGAACGCAACATCGGCGTCAGCAAAGACTACAACAACTTCGAACTCATCGCAGCCATCGCCCGCCGCGATGTGGAGCGCATCTACAAAATCATCAACTACTTCCGCCGCGACCCCAAGAACCATCAGCCTATCGTCACCACCCCTCTCATATTCAACTTCTTCGCCAACCTGCTCACAGCGCTCTACGCCCCCGACAAATCAGACCGCGGACTGATGAACGAACTCGGCTTCAAATGGCCCGGCCAGCTCACCGACATAAAGCCCGGACTCACAAACTACCGTCCCTGGCAAATCATAAAAAACATCTCCGCCATACGCCAATTCGACGCACAAAGCAAAGGTATATGCTCGCGCGCCGACCAGTTCGACCTCTTCGAAATCCTCATCTTCCAACTCCTCAACAACCCCAACCGCCCCTGAGCCACTACATTAATCAGCAGACTAAAGTCTCATCGAATTATAGAGACACGATTCAATGCTGTTTACTTAAGGATGTGATAAACGATAATACCAGAGAGGTGTTGCAGAACCCGGAAAAATACCTCAAAAAAAATAGAGCGGTTCGTGCGCCAATAACAACCTGACTATCAAATAGAATTTCGCACACACGAGCCGTGCGGTTCTACAATATGAAGTTATGCAACACCCTCAACTCTTGTTAATACCGGGACGATGGCGAGACGCCCTCACCCCGGTCAATATTACTTTCCACCCTGTTTGTATTAATACTTACTAAATATCAGCGCATCTTCTGGTACTATTTCCCCGTCTAAAGTTTGCAGTCCTTCTTCCACATAGTATTGATCTGGCGTCATACAAAAAACAAATATGGGATTACAACATTACCGCCCTCGGCGGCTACTATGCCGTAAACGAATAAATGTCCGTTGGGGGATTATCCGTGAGTCCGAGCGTTACTACTGGCGGCGTTCTTAAACGCAATAAGTGTCAACAATAGATTCTTAGTCGGAATTCAAGAGATATTAACCAACGTATTTTCAATATAGCAATTCAGCCATTCAAGAATTATTGCTAACTTTGTACTCAAATTGAGAATGTAAGATGAATACAACGCATCAGATACATATTGCTAATTCTCAAAACATGAGCTGTATTGAGAGTAATAGCATTGATTTAATCGTAACATCACCTCCATATCCTATGATAGAGATGTGGGATAAAATCATGTGTGAACTTAATCCTTGTATAGAAGAAGCATTATCTTTGAATCCAAGCTATGCGTTTGAGTTAATGCATCAAGAGTTAGATAAGGTTTGGAGTGAATGTTTTCGTGTCTTGAAAGGTGGCGGATTTATGTGTATCAACATTGGAGATGCTACACGTACTATTAATAAGTCATTTTCGTTATATCCCAACCATAGTCGTATTATTCAATATTGCATTAGTTTGGGATTAACGAATCTACCCAATATTATTTGGCGAAAAGTAACAAATGCTCCTAATAAATTTATGGGAAGTGGTATGTTGCCTAATGGCGCTTATGTAACTTTAGAGCATGAATGGATATTGGTATTCAGAAAAGGAGACAAAAGACCATATAAAACGAACGCAGAAAAAAGCAATAGACGAAATAGTGCATATTTTTGGGAGGAAAGAAACCAATGGTTTTCTGATTTATGGGATTTAAAAGGAGTTAAACAACATATTTCTAATTCGGCAACAAGAGATCGTAATGCTTCATATCCTTTTCTAATTCCATATAGATTGATTTCTATGTACTCACAAGAGGGTGATATTGTGCTTGACCCATTTTTAGGCTTAGGCACAACTTCTATGGCTGCTATTACTTCAGGAAGAAATAGTATCGGTATTGAAATTGACCTTCTATTAAAGGATACAATTGTAGAAAATTTACTTTCACCTGAAGTTGATACTTATAATCAGATTATATTTAATCGTCTAAATACGCATCTGCAATTTGTTGAGCGTCGATTATCTGAAGGAAAAGAAGTTAGGTATGGCAATCTTCTTTCTAATTGTTTAGTTATGACTAAGCAAGAACAAGAAATCGCATTCCACTATCTTAAATCAATGGAATACGATTTAAATAAGTCTACTATTTTCTGTCGTTACGATGATTCTCCTGCAAACGCTATGGAATCTATTAATTCAGGGCTTTTTGCATTAAAGTAAGAATTTCGGAATTTTGAATCTCTCCGTTTGTCTTTGAAGTAACAATATATACTGGAACACCATAACGCTCGTGGTACGCCGCGAACTTTTGTTCATTTGCATATCTTGCCTTTTCAAGATATGGTGCTTTGCCAAAATATGATTTTGGTTTTATCTGAATTCCAAATTTGAGAATACCATTCAGATAAACTTCATAGTCAACAGCATATTGATGGTCTATTTCACCATCTGTTTTTTTGAATGATACCGTATTTGGGAACATTGATTGCAATACTTTTATGGTATTGTTTTCTCTAATTATTACGCCATTCCATGTTTCGCAGATGGTTCTATACCGCACACACTCATAACATTGTTCTAATGTTATTGGAGAGCCTTGCCTCTGCATAAATGAAAACAAAACTTCTGCTCGACGCATTAAATCATCTTTAGTCCTACCATACTGAAAATTGAGATTTTTCAAATTCCATGGTAGACTGTATATAGCATTTTTATTGGTTCTTGCTAACTTAAAATTTTCTATCTCCTTATAATGTTCTCCTGCTAATTGTTTCCGATGCTCTCCAGATTCATAGTAATATTGTTCCCATTCTTCTTTTGAAGTCCACTGCTGGGCTTCAATAAGAGTGGTAACATATCCAACCGACCAAGGATCATTTAACATCAAATAATTCCATGCTCCATTGGTGCTACGAAACAGATTCGCGTCAATTTGCAATGTAAACTCTTTGCTCATTTTGTGAAATTTTCTGGATCAAACTCAATATTGAGACCATCTTTTTTCTTCTCATAGAAAATGATGGGAGCCTCAATTATCTCGTTAAGCAACCCTTTTTGTTTATATGTATCTGCTTTAATTTGAACAGGCACGTCACCGATGTATCCATCAATGCCTTTAGACTCTTCCTCCTTATTTGCCAAACTCCAATCTTGATTGTATAAATCTGCGACGTACCTAAGTATAGCCTGCTGCACTTTTAATCCGCAATATGTTTTATTGTAGACTAAATCCTTAACCCAATTTTCAATCAGTTCATCGTCAATTAATTCTATCGCCTTTCTGATTTCAGCCATTAGAGCTGATATTTTTCTTGTCGCATCGGCAATGGCAGTGGGCTTCTTTGATGAGTACCAATCAATCCATTCTTCCAAGGAAGAACCGTCGAATTCTTGTATTAATTCAGACATTTGTCCGACAACTTTCGGACGTGTTGCCTGAGCTGTGCCATTGGCCAAATTTACTATCATTGTAGTGTATTTGGGGAAATGATATATTGTAGCATTTGAAAGCTCCGCTACTTCTTCATTTTTAATTTTCTTCTTTATCATCTTGATACTTAATTATTTGCTTTATTACGCTCCTTATGTCATTATTAACTTGTTTGCCATCTATGTCAAATATCAGTTCAATCGGGACTTGAAACAGTTCTGATAAAATGAATATCTGTTTTAAAGTGTATTTATGACTTCGTTTGTAACTCTCAATATTGCCCAATTGACCTGGACTTATTTCAAGTTCTCTGGCAACCTTCGCTTGTGAGATATTTCTTTCTTCTCGCAATTTGCGAAGTTTATCTATGATATGAGTTTGATAGTTAGTTTTCATCTTCTCATTTTGAGAGCAAAGTTACTCACGTTCTTTTTTTACCGCATTCTCATTTTGAAAGTATTCTCATAATGAGAATGTTAGATAATGCTGAAAATGTTGCTTGTATCGGTATTTATGTGTAATTTTGCATATGAATAAATGCTTACTTAACGAAGACACATTCAATCACCTACTCCCTAAGCAACTCTTAAATCGTTGCTTTATCGAGAATGAATGGGCGATTTTATATAAGTATCAAAATCTCCGAGGTTGCGAGGATTTGGATATTTGGTCGGAATATCAAACATATTTAGCAGAGTCCTCATTATCTAACAAAATATTGAGTAGATTTTCGTGTGATTTTGATGGCACAGGGCGATGTACCCTATGGGGAGATCAGAACATATACACCCGGTTTTCCACAGATAATGTTGAGCCTTTGGTTTCGGTTATGAACTTTTATCAAACGCCTCATCACTGTAAGCAGATACGGATACACGAAGATTTCATATATCTATTTAATCTTCTTGAAAGAATTGATTCCGATGGGAACCGTAAATATATCCAATTCCAAGATGGCGAGGAAATAGATGTTATTACAGTAGTTAATGATGAAGTTCGGATTCGTCATAGATTTCTCAACGATTACCTTGCAGCAAGAAGAATGAATATGGTTTGTCAGGTCCATTCTGAAGTTAATATAAAACGAACTCTTGTTCCTTCTATTGAATTTGAATACAAACATACTGGAGAAAAAGGAATTACAACAAGAGAAGATAATTGCATATCAAATTTTTCTGTTTATATGAATTCTGGCATAGAGCTTCAAAGTTGGTTTAGCGGAAAGAGAATTATTCCTTATAAAGAATTTGGAACTTTCAAATCAACCTTTGACCCTGATTATGCGGACTTTATTATTGGTTATGACGCAGATACTTGCTCTGATATAGTAGTTAGTTGCGATACCCCACAATATAAATATAATCGGACTTTTTTCAAAAAAGCAGTATTAGAGAAATATATTGATGACCAAAATGCGTCAATCGAACAACACTCAATATCATCAACATATTTTTATTTGAAATGCGACAATGATAATACGGATTATGTTTGGGCTTATTTAAAGGATTTACAAAGTCTACCGTATTCGGAACAACTTAGGTGGAAATCATTTAATTTTAATCACGACAAGAACCCAAGCGCTTCATATCAGGAAATGAATAATGGTTGCTGGAAATTTAATGCATCTTCACCCGAATTTGTATTCAAACACCAATTAGAGGTGCTAAATAAATCTTGGGAAGCAGTATTTGGATGGAAATTACTTATCCCTTTCAATACAGACCAATCATCTATTTCAAATCAGTTGACCGTTCTTGGTTCTAATAATCGTGGAGCTTGCTTAAAGTTAATTCAACGACTTAACCTTATTTTATCGGAAAGGATAAACGTTGAGGCACTAAAACAAACTGGCATTCAGTTTGGAAAAAATAAAAAAGGTATCGTAAAATTGTCTATATTTCTTGAATCTAAAGGAATTTGTTTATCGCCTTTTATAAATTATCTTTTGCAATTAAATACGTTCAGGTCTGAACTTTCAGAAACTCATATACATTCTTCTGACATATCGACTGAATTGCAGAAAGCCTGCTCTTTTTTTGAATTTGATATTGCCAACCCCGATTTTAGGAAGTTATCAATAGCACTGTTTAAAAAGGCAAATGATGCAATACAAATAATATTGTCAGATATAAATAATCTGTAATGGTGATGCGACACCGTCGCCGGGCTTGCGTGGCTTTGCCATCGAGTTTATATCTCGACAGAAAGGCTTTAATCCCATATCGCGCACCATGTCACCGTCTCGCCTAAGCCTCGGAGCCACAAGCGCCGGCAGATTCAATCTCGGAAAGTTATCCATATCGTTTCGCGTTCGGAAATTTTTGTGTAAATTTACGCAAATAATTTCATTTATCCGCATAAATAGATGGCCGATACAGTAACATACACGGCGCTGCGCAACTCACTCGCAAAAAAGCAGTACCACAACATCTACCTCATCCATGGCGAAGAGGGGTATTACATCGACGAGCTCGCCGGGCTCTTCGAGAACATACTCCCCGAGTCGGAACGCGACTTCAACCTCTACACCATGTATGCGCCGCAGACCGACGCCGCCACCGTGGCCGAAGCCTGCCAGCGCTACCCCATGATGGCCGACCGTCAGGTCGTCATCCTCAAGGAAGCGCAGGCCGTGCCCGTGGCATGGTTCAACAAACTGCTCCCCTACATCGAGAGCCCGGCACCCACCACCATCCTCGCCATCATAGCACGCGGCGCCGCAATCAAAAGCGCCACTCTCACAAAAAGCATCGCCAAAGGCAAAGGCGTGGTGTTCGAGTCAAAACGGCTCGCACCGGCCGCAGTAACATCAACAATACGCGATTTCATAAAAGAGAAAGGTCTTTCAGTCGAAGACAAAGCCCTTGCCATGCTGCAAGACTACGTCGGCTCCGACCTCTCCCGCATCTACAACGAAATCGATAAGATGACAGTAGCGCTGCCCCCCAACGCCATGATAACACCCGAGAGCATCGAACGCAACATCGGCGTCAGCAAGGACTACAACAACTTCGAACTCATCGCAGCCATCGCACGCCGCGATGTAGAACGCATCTACAAAATCATCAACTACTTCCGGCGCGACCCAAAAAACCATCAGCCTATCGTCACCACCCCTCTCATCTTCAACTTCTTCGCCAACCTGCTCACAGCGCTCTACGCCCCCGACAAATCAGACCGCGGACTGATGAACGAACTCGGCTTCAAATGGCCCGGCCAGCTCACCGACATAAAGCCCGGACTCACAAACTACCGTCCCTGGCAAATCATAAAAAACATCTCCGCCATACGCCAATTCGACGCACAAAGCAAAGGTATATGCTCGCGCGCCGACCAGTTCGACCTCTTCGAAATCCTCATCTTCCAACTCCTCAACAACCTCAACAACCCCAACCACCCCTAACCCACTACATTAATCAGCAGACTAAAGTCTCATCGAATTATAGAGATACGATTCAATGCTGTTTACTTAAGGTTGTGATAAACGATAATACCAGAGAGGTATTGCAGAACTCGGAAAAATACCTCAAAAAAAATAGAGCGGTTCGTGCGCCAATAACAACCTGATTATCAAATAGAATTTCGCGCACACGAGCCGTGCGGCTCTACAATATGAAGTTATGTAACACCCTCAACTCTTGTTAATACCGGGACGATGGCGAGACGCCCTCACCCCGGTCAATATTACTTTCCACCCTGTTTGTATTAATACTTACTAAATATCAGCGCATCTTCTGGTACTATTTCCCCGTCTAAAGTTTGCAGTCCTTCTTCCACATAGTATTGATCTGGCGTCATACAAAAAACAAATATGGGATTACCCAGATTACTTAGATTTACATTCCTATACGTATGCCTATGATATTTCTTACTTTCCATATAATAAGCTCCTGCAAAATAGTCAGAACAGTTATAATAAGCCTTGTCTATATATGTAAAGAGCTCATGCTCGCGAATCTTTGATTTATCTCGTAAATATTGCTGAACCAAATGGCCAAGAGTTTTTATTTCTTCGTCGCTAAAATCACTTAAGTTACAACTCATTTCAACACATTGGTATAGTTTCGCCTCGTTTACCAATCCACTGTAATCCGCATCGTTATCAAAAGCTACGAATTTGCCGTCCTGCTTCACTGCCAATCCGCTGTAACTCCACTGTTCTCCCCCAAACTCAGGATTATATTTTACTTTATATCTTAACGGGACAAGCTCGTATGGAAATTCGGATTCAGACTGTTGGTCTAACATCTCTTCTTCATTTGCCTCCGTTTTTGAGGAATCAGCAGTTTCACTATTTTTCGCGCCACATGATTGCAGAACCAAGCCGGTAAATGCGATTGATAAAAAAATAGCCAATAATTTTTTCATAATATTCATTATTTTATTGTATTAAACATCTATTGTTTTTTCTTCTTTCTATTTGTCTGACAGTTAGTTATTTCTGAATTTTAAGAGCATCTTATTTACCTCTTATATTATCAATTGGCATAAGCCTTTCGATCAGATATTCTTCGAGCGACAAGCGTTCATATTTCTTGTCATCGTCGGCTTCTATGACTACAAGCGATGCTGGAGTCTCCGACCAGCTCGAAGACCTGACGACACAGTTTCCGTTTTCATTCTTGAAATACTGGGAGAAACGATAGCCAAGCGAAAGAGTCTGACCCACATAAATCACCTCTCCATCCTTAGCCATGACAAGATATACCCCGGCGTGGCCATTGCCGGGCCATTGCCGGGCTCTAAAATCGCATACTCCGGCTTGATCCGGGAAAAGACGCCAACATTCCGACATCTTGAATGAAGTGTTGTAAAGTTGATTATATTCTTCAATCAACTTTTGTGCATTTGCAAGATTACACTGCATAATTAACACCGATGCGCCGCCGTCATCCCCTCGTTGGCATTAGATTGGTTTATATAAAAGGAAAGCGCAGGAATCTGTATCTGTTGCCATCCTACAAGCAGAGGCTTCTCGCATTGCCCTATTCATGTCGGACGGCAACGTGCAGAAGCCCACGCCAGTATATGCAACCGATGCATCCGGCCATATTTCTCCCGAAATATAAGCCGGCTGCCGGATAATCACATACCACGGACATCTACCGTTGCTCAATCCTTGACATGAATATGAAATTTTGCGAGAATTTCTGCTTGTCAAGAATCAGCGCGGATAAACGCTTTCAAAATTATCATACAACCCGCTCCGCTTTCCCCCAGACCGAGGTTTGGCTCGGTTGAACCTCTCCCTACCGGCGTGGTCTGCGAAACGGTCTGCAACACAAAAATACAATTATATTTTTGAATTCAAAAATAATTTGGGAAATAAAAAAAATAGCATTACATTTGCACCACACAAACGCAATGCGGCAGTAGCTCAGTTGGTAGAGCATCAGCTTCCCAAGCTGAGGGTCGCGAGTTCGAGCCTCGTTTGCCGCTCCTAAATCCAATCGCTGCAAATCATAAGACAACAAAATTGATTTGCAGCTTTTTTATTTCAAAAATATCCAATCATTAATATTTCTGTTTCACCTCTTCATGACTATGCTCTATGAAATTCATCATCCGCACACTGGCCATAAGTCTGCTTCTCCCGCTGACTGCAGCTCATGCTGCTGAAAAATACATGGCTGTCAATCTGACCGACGGCTCCACAATGTGCTGGCCAATTTCCAATAATCTGTCTTTTTCACTCGACAACTCGTTTCTATCCGTGACAAACGAGACCGACTGCCGCGCTTATGTAATCAATAATGTAAAAAACATAACATATCATGAGTCGTCGATTTCGGCAATAGAAAATTCTGAAATCCAAAATTCATTCAGCATAAAAGGCGGTATACTGAGCGGTAAATTAGACGGTCAGCTTGACGTTATCGGTATTGACGGCAAAATACTGACAAGCATTTCGTCAGCCACTCCGGGCGAACAAATCAATCTCGATTTAAAACGGTTCAACCACGACATCCTACTTATTTCTGTAAATAATTCAATCATCACAAAAACATTTATCCGGAAGTGAAAACCATAATAACCGCACTGCTGATTCTCATCGCACTGACATCAGCCGCACAACGAACCTTTATATATCGCAACGACAACAAATTCACCAGATTTAACTCTGCCACTACCTTTTCACATGAAGGAAACCTTGAAAGCGGATTTACCGTAACTGCAAATGGCGAGACAATACCCGTAGGAGCTGTCGACTCGATTGTATTCCGCACCATTGACATTCCCACTATCTACATCGAGACGCCCGACATGCCACAGCTCAAAGAACTTGAGAGCAAAGAAGATTATCTCAATGCATATATACATGTAGAAGGGAATGGATTTATCGATGATTTCGAGGGAGCTTCGGGAAAAATTAAAGGCCGGGGCAACTCCACATGGCATTTTGCAAAGAAACCGTATAGGATAAAGTTTGACAAAAAACAATCAATCGGGGGCTTTGTCAAAGCCAAGAACTACGTATTGCTGGCCAATTTCGCCGACCCTACCAAGATAAAAAATATGCTTGTACTCTGGCTGGCCAATCGGCTTGGAATTGAATTTTCCAATACCACGATACCATGCGACGTGGTGTTCAACGGCATCTGGAAAGGCTCATACACCATGACCCAGAAAATCGGCATCTCGTCGGAATCGGTAAACATCGACGAAAACAGAGGCATTCTTTTCGAACTCAGCGTTGAGTATGACGAAGATTACAAATTCAGAAGCCCGGTATATCAGCTTCCGGTAATGGTCAAAGATCCTGACTTTTCCGACCTTGAACAGACCGACCCCTCGATATCCGCCCAAGAGCGGCTGCGGTTATGGCAGGACGATTTCAGCATTGCGGAAAGAGCGGCCGACAATGGTGACGGTTTCTCATATTTCGATATGAATTCTTTTATCGACTATATCCTTGTAAATGATTTTGTCGCCAACAGCGAGATAGGCTATCCCAAAAGCGTCTACATATATAAAGAAGGGCTTGGAAATGGTGAGAAATATAAGTTCGGACCCCTGTGGGACTTTGACATAGCATTTAACATAGACCGCATGGACAACGGCGAAATCAATCCCGAAGTAATTGACCCGAATAAGTCAATATGGCTCAATCCACTGTTTGCCAGCCTCTCATCCGACCCGAATTTCAAGGCTGCATACAAAGCTCGTGTCAAAGAATTTATTGAGGATATACTTCCGGAATTCATGAAGCAGATAGATATCTATGCATCATCAGTTGAGCCTTCGGCAAAAACCGACGGACTGATTTGGGGAGACAACAATCTGAAGTGGATTTATGCCCACTCATCATTTGATTACAAAAATCATATCGAGAAGTTGCGCTCATGGGTCGTCAGACGCAGCCAATATTTAAAATCCAAATATCTATAACGGCAGCTCGTTCTATCATCCAGTAATATTACTGTATCAGACACTGCAATTTCTGATTAAGCCATACAATATGATAAGTAACGACTGTTCAAAATTATTTTGATAAAAACCACCTGCCGCCATGAATAAACCACGTCTGCAGCTGACAGCCATACTGACCGCCCTCATCATGCTCGGAGCATGCAATTCCGCAAGATGCCGGCAGGAAAACCATAAAGTATTCAGCATCGAGGAAATAAGCAAAGAGGAGTTCATCAATGCCGACACATGCCGCTCCGACAACGACAGGCGCTTCAACGAAATTTTCACATCCAAAGTGACCCCCGACAGCATAACAGCTGAGATATTACGCAAAGAACGCATGCGTTTCGAAGCCATGGATCCGATGGAAAGAGAAGATTACGGCATAGAAGAGCAACAATATGCCGACATCTTCACTGCCGACGCGCTGATTTACGCCGACGCTCTTGACATGTACCTGCTTCCCGTGCCGACCATACACGATTGCATATTGCGTTGTTACGACTCGCATTCAGGCGAACAACTGGGAGAGATACTCTATCCGTTCGCCATATCACCCGACGGCGTCATTGCTGCCCAAAAAGGATATGACTGCGACTGGCCTCTCGACCTGCACTTCTACAAACGCTACGACTACGGCATCGGTGAATTCTGCACCTTCAAGACAACAGGTTACTACAGCGAATTCATCATGGACAACGACAGCGCCGAAAACTGGAATCTTCCCGTCAGTTCATTCTTCACCGACAACAACACCCTCTACTTATCTCTGATATCCCTCCGATATTTCCACAACCAAGACACAGCAGACATCGTCTATCTCAAAATCACCCTCCCCGACTTCTGATACGACCCGACACACACCACCCCCACCCGGCCTCCGCATGACTCCGGTTTACACCCCACTCCTTAAAGACCTTAAAGACCCTAAAGACTTTACTGACATTACACTCCCCCTCAGAGACATCCACGGGGGCGAGACGCCCCCGCCCCTGCTACCGCCCCAACGCATCC
>CAMWJS010000071.1 GCA_947174635.1 uncultured Muribaculaceae bacterium | reverse complement strand
CAAAATTTCGGTTTGCGATGTAGGGACGCACGGCTCGTGCGTCCGGTAAAAGGTTGATAATCAGCGCTGTTTTGCGGACGCACGAGCCGTGCGTCCCTACGTTTTGGAGTTCTGCAACACCCCCCCACATCTGAATAGCACAACTTGCTATATATCACAATCATAACGCGGAAACGATGAATCGCGTCCCTACAATTTGCCACTACTTCTGACCGCTAATCAGAGTTCTGCAACACCCTCGTTGGCGATTCCTTAAGCAGACAGCATTGAGACGCGATACAATGCCGTGAAGATGATGTCAATAGGCGTTTTCTTCGCCGTGGATGGCGTTGGTGACGGTGCGGACTATTATTTTAAGGTCGAGCGAGAGACTCCAGTGCTCTATGTACCACACGTCGTTGTCGACACGGCGCTCCATCTGCCAGAGTTCGTCGGTTGCGCCTCTAAACCCCTGAATCTGCGCCCAGCCTGTTATTCCGGGCTTCACAAGATGGCGTACCATGTACTGGTCGATCAGCTTGCGGTATTCTTCGGTGTGGGCAAGCATGTGGGGACGGGGACCTACAACCGACATATCCCCCTTGAACACGTTCCAGAACTGAGGCAATTCGTCGATCGACGTATGGCGCAGGAAGTTGCCAAGACGCGTCTTGCGGTCATCGTTCTTTGTTGCCTGACGTGTATCGGCGTCTTTGCTGACCTTCATCGTGCGGAATTTATAGCAGTAGAAGTCTTTTCCAAGATAACCGGTGCGCAATTGTTTGAAAAACACCGGGCCGGGAGAAGAAATCTTAATTGCTATCGCTATAGGGATAAGGAATATGGGCGAAAGAAGCAGTACGAATCCTGAAAAAACAATATCAAAAGTGCGTTTTATAGCTCGATTTGCGACGGATCTCAACGGCGAATTGTGCACGGCAATCGCAGGAATGGTGCTGTTGAAGTCAAACATATAGAAGCTATGCTTGATTTTAGACGACATCAGCGGCGTGAAATACAATTTGCAGAAATGCTGGTCGGCAATATGTATCACTTTATTGATAAGCAAATCGTTATCGATTGATAGTGCGTAAAAAATCTGATGTACATTGTTTTTTCTTATAAAGTCATCAAGCCTGTCGATAGTCCCGATAAAATTCCCGTCAAAATCAGACGGGATACGATTGTCGAAATATCCAAGCACCTTCACGCCGTAGCCTTGTTCGGAGGTGAGAAGTTCGGTCAGACGCACAGCCGATTGCCCGGTGCCGATGATAACGACATTGCGTGTGTTGCGTCCATGTCTGCGGACACCTTTGAGTATGAGCAACGACACCATCCACGTCAGCAGCAACAAGGCTGCCTGTACAAGATACAGTTGACCGAAAAACGCGAATCTGACTCCGGCATATCCGGTAAACATCATCATTGCGGCATACAGCAGGGTCGTGAACAATGATACAATCAACGCCACGGCGAACAGTTTTTCAGCTCGCATCAGGCGTCGCTCATGCACCGACATACATCCGCGTCCGGTCACCAGCGCCACAACTCCGACTATTAACAACGTGCGCCATATATCATTGGCCTCGCACCGGTCAAAATACCGGCCGCAACCGTTGGACAATAGCACCAAAAACGCCCCGGCCACAATCGCTATATCAATAAATGTCTGGATAAAAGGGAGAAATTTCCCATATTTTCCTATCGGGATAAATCTAAGCATAACATAATATTTCGGAAAAATCCGGTGTGTCAACTAATGGAATATACAGGCAACAAAGTAAATACATGCGGTGCCATTAAAGCAACCGACAAATCAAGCATATAAAAAAACAATAGACAATACCCCGCAGATTTCCTGATTCTCATCGGGGTATTGTCATATAGAAAACGGTTACAGACGACCGTCGATAAGGGCGATTTTCTTTTCAAGGTCTGCAATGTCGTCGCGTATGCGCTGGGTTTTGCGTTCTATATCTCGCAACATCGAAGAGCCGGATGTCGACTTGAAGTTGAAAAATCCGAGATTGTTCTGATAAGTGGTAAGTTCCAAACGCTTGGTTTCAAGAACACGCGCCAGACGTTCACGCTCGCGTGCAAGCTTTCCGCTGTCGGACATCTCGTTGATGCTGTTTTCGAAGCGTGCGAAATTGGCTCGCGTATCCTTGAGGTCATGAACCTTGTAAAGCTCGTTGATGACTGCGCGGAACTCCTCGTAAATCTTATCCTTTTCACGGAAAGGCACATGGCCGATTTCGCTCCAGCGGGCCTGGGCATCCTTGATTGCAGCCACAACCTCCTGGCGCGGAGCGTCGGCGGCGATCTCCTTGAGCGATGCGGTCAACGCGCGTTTTGCACGGAGATTTTCCTGCTCCGACTTGCGCGACTGCGACAAGTCACGTTTTTTCTGTTCGAAAAAGAAATCGCAGGCTTCCTGAAAACGCTTCCACACTTCGTCGGAACGTTTTTTGGGCACGGCTCCGATTGTCTTCCACCGGCGCTGAAGCTCGGTAAGCTTTTCGGCCGTTGCTTTCCAGTCAGTGCTGTCCTTGAGAGCTTCTGCCTGCTCGCAGAGAGCTATTTTTTTCTCCAGATTGGCCGACATATCCTCTTTGACCGACTTGTAATACTCAGCCTTCTGTGCGAAAAATTTGTCGCAAATGGCACGGAAACGTGTGAAAAGGAGATTATTGGCCTTCTTTGACGCGAATCCAAGCTTACGCCAGTCTTCCTGAGCCTGCAGGATTGTCTTTGTCATGTCGTTCCAGGCATTGAAAGATTTGAGCGAGTCGAAATCAAGAGCTTCGAGGCGCTCGCATATCGCAGTCTTTGCAGCCTCGTTCTCCTGTTCGCGAGCTTTGCGCTCCTCGAAAAATGCCTGATATTTCTTGTTAACCACAGCCGAAGCCTCTTTGAAGCGGCTCCAGATTTCCTCGCGCTGCTCTTTAGCTACAGGTCCTGTCTCACGCCAGGTGACATGAAGATCCTGAAGACGCTTGAACGCAGCAATCACATCGGCCTCCGCATCAAGCTGTTCGGCCTCAGCACAGAGCTGTAGCTTTGCCTCAAGGTTTTTCTTGAAATCATAGTCACGGAGGTCTTTATTCACCTTGAGCTGGTCATAGAAAAGCTCTACAGCTTCCTGATAGCGTTTCCACTGGTCAGACATCTGCTGGGGAGCCACATCGCCAACATTTTTGAATTCCTGCTGAATTTCGCGGAATCGGGTGAAATGTCGGTTGACATTATCAGTATCATTGCTCATATCCGCGATTTCGGCGATGAGTCTGTCTTTCTGTTCATAATTGCGCTGGAGTTCCGCCTCTACTTCTGCAGCACGTGCCGCTTTTTTCTCCTTTATCGAGTTGAGCAACTGACGGAGCACTTCATCGGCAGGGTCCTCTTCGGGAATGAATGCCTCCGGGTCGTTGCCGTTGGCAACAAACTGACGGCGGGCTTCTTCGTCAGTGACTTTGCGCAACGCATAATAGCGCTGTTTGAGCCGAGATACTTCTTCGCGGGAAATTTCATCGGCTTCTGTCTGGGCAAGGGCCGTAAGGGTAACGATGACATCAGCTTCCGACATCTCGTCAATGGCAGAAGTTGCCTGTCTGGTATTAGAGTCATCGGTGGCTGCATCGGCTGTAACGGCTGATGTGTTGACTTCTTCATTCTCAACTTCGGGCTGAGAACTTTCGGGGATAGGATTGGCAGTCAAGTCAATGGGCTCATCTGCCGTCTGGCGGGTTTCCATAACAAATTAAATATTAGTGTAATAACTGGATGCGGAGCACAGTTTTCTCCAAATTCCGTTCCAAATTTATGTAAAATAATTGTAAAAACCTACTTTTTTCATAAATAGTTTGTGTATCTTTGCACCGGCGAAGAGCTGATGGTGTCGCAAAACCGCGCAAAACTATCGTCAAGTCGCAGTGACGCAATATATTATGCAACTGCAACATGAGATAACAAGACATTGCATATAAGGCGCTATTGCATCATCATCTAAGGAATTCAGGTGAAAATCCTGAGCAGGCACGCTGCCGTAACTCTTGAGAGTATTGCAGAATTCGGAAAAATGTAGGGACGCACGGCTCGTGCGTCCGTCAACATTCTGATTGCCGGATGTTAATTTCGGACGCACGAGCCGTGCGTCCCTACAGTATGAAGCTTTGCAACACCCTCATCGTGACACAAGCCATTGGAGCGTTGGCTCCGAGAAGGCGTCGCACTGAGAGAAGCCGGAAAACAAACGCTTTGCCGTCGGCCGTTCAAAGGAACAGCCGATTTGCAGATTTTACGGAGGCTGAAGTTATTTTCGCTCCGGTGTCACGTTGATAATTGACAATCTCAAAAACAATAGCAAAAATGAAAAAAATCATCTATCTTGCGGCTGTTGCCGCAGCATTCTCGTTCACATCATGCTCTGACGACGACAACACGCCGGCACCGCCCGCGCAATCGTCAGTCGAAGGTCTTTTCGTGGTGTGCAACGGCAATTACCTCGCGGGCAACGGTTCTTTGTCATATTACAATCCCGATGACAACAGCGTGGAGAACAACGTGTTCCAGCGCGCCAACGGCATGAAGCTCGGCGACACCGCACAGTCGATGAGCATTGACGGAAACACCGGCTGGATATGTGTCAACGGCTCCAATGTGATATATGCCATCGATGTCAACACCTACAAAGTCAAAGGCCACGTCACCGACGTGACATCGCCCCGCAACGCTCTCGCCATAAGCGACAACAAGCTGTATGTAACCAACCTCTACGACAACCGCATCGCCATCGTCAACCCGGCCACATATACCGTAACCGGCCATATCGACATCCCTGACATGGAGGCATCGACAGGTTCTACCGAGCAGATGATAAAAATCGGCGATTACGTATATGTCAACTGTTGGAGCTACCAGAAAGAGGTGCTGAAAATCGACACCCGCAACGACAAGATTGTTGACCGCATCCAGGTAGGCATACAGCCTCAGAGCATCGCTACCGACGGAAAGAACTCCCTGTGGGTGCTCTGCGACGGCGGAGGCTGGGCAGAAAATCCTGTGGGCTTCGAGGCTCCTTCGATCTCACGTATCGACCTGAACACATTTAAGGTTGTCAGCACAATCAAGCTCGCCGAATACAGCTCGGCATCACACTTGCGCTACTACAACGGCAACCTCTTCTGGCTTGAAAACGGCGTGCAGCGCATGAGTGCGGATGCTACAGCAGCCCCCACCGCCGCCTTCATCCCGTCGACAAGCTACAGCCTTTATGCGCTCGACATCAATCCCGCGAACGGCGACATCTACGTCGGCGATGCGATTGACTATATGCAGGACGGTACCGTGACCCGCTACAACGCGTCAGGCGACAAGACCGACTCGTTCACTACCGGCATCATTCCCGCAGGCTTCTGCTGGAAAACCGGCAAATAAGTAACTATTCAAATTTATTTTGACACATATCTTTATATCAATCAGGATATGGGACACCCGCTAAGCAGGGACATCAATCAATCGTCAGGAAGGCACTGTTTTAATAGAGCCAAATTTCATTTCAATAGCGAACTTTTCAGTTCCTCCGAGCCATCCCGACATCTATTGGTGACGGCCCTGCTTTTTCTGTTTCTTTTCCCGCGGGCGGCAACAGCGCGCGACAACACTTTAAGCCACAGTCTGGGCGATGTGACCGTGACAGCAAGCCGACCGCTAAGCCGCATCGGTGTCCAATACACATCAATCGACTCAGCCGCGCTTCGCGACAACATCTCCCTGTCGATGGCCGACGTACTTGGCTTCAACTCTTCCGTATTCGTCAAATCGGCAGGCCGGGCCACACTGTCGACAGTATCGTTCCGCGGAACAGCTCCGTCTCACACCGCCGTGACATGGAACGGACTTCCAGTCAACTCTCCCGCAATGGGGCTTACCGACTTCTCGATGCTTCCCTCCTATCTCATCGACCGCGCGTCGCTGCTTCACGGAGCATCATCCCTGACGCGCACATCTGCCGGCATGGGCGGCATGGTCGACCTGTCGACATCTCCGGCTGAAATAGGTGACGGCTTCAATGTGCAATACATTCAGGGAGCCGGCTCCTACAACACATTCGATGAATTTCTGAAACTGTCATACGGCGATGACCGCTGGCGCCTGTCAACGCGCGCCGTTCTCTCAACCTCCGACAACGATTTCACATTCATCAACAAAGACCGTAAGGAATTTGTATATGACGACAACCATACCATTATAGACTCCTATTATCCCAAAGACCGAAACCGCAATGGCGGGTATTGCGACTTCCATCTGTTGCAGCAGATTTATTTTTCAGCTCCGCGGCGCAATGACATCGGGCTTCAGGTGTGGTACACCGGTTCGGTGCGCCACGTGCCGCTCAACACCGTCGACTATGTTGATTCCCGCGATTTCATCAAGAAACAACGCGACAACATAATACGCGCCATAGCGTCATGGCAGCACCGCACCGGAGCCATGACACTGTCGGCACGCGCCGGATATGTGCACCAGTGGAATGCCTACGACTATGCCGTAGAGCGCAGCGAAGGGATAATGAATACATCCATTACCTCCCGCACCAAAACCGACACATTTTACAGTGACGGCGAATGGG
The DNA here is from genome assembly GCA_947174635.1 of uncultured Muribaculaceae bacterium. GTDB lineage: Bacteria > Bacteroidota > Bacteroidia > Bacteroidales > Muribaculaceae > JAGBWK01. The sequence continues at coordinate 6,747 of CAMWJS010000071.1, read as the reverse complement.
GATGGACTCCGGGCAACAACCTGTTTCTATCGGCGACACTTTCCGTGAAACACGACAGAGTCGCCACAGTCGACCATGCGGCTCTGGCCGGAGTAAAAAGCTATGACAAGGGACGTTGTGATCTTGGAGCATCGGTTTCAGCCCGCTGGCAGGCAACTTCGAGGCTCGGACTGTCAGCAGTCGTCAGACAGGATATAGCAGGTCGTGATGCCGACGCCCCCGCCCCTGCCCTGTTTGCCGACTATGTAATAAATCGTGACGCCAATCTGACAGTGAAGGGCTCCGTGGCCCGCAATCACCACTATGCGTCGCTCAACGACCTCTATTTCTTGCCCGGCGGAAATCCCGACCTCAAGGCCGAACACGGCTGGAGCTACGACATAGGCGTTTCAGCCGACAAAGCAGTAGGCTCACGCACAAACGTATCGGCGTCAGTCAACTGGTATGACTCGTATATCAACGACTGGATATTATGGCTTCCGACCAACAAGGGCTTTTTTCAGGCCAGAAATGTGAGAAACGTACATGCCTACGGCATCGAGGCTGCCGCCGGAATATCCACGCGTCCGGGCGACGACTGGAAAATCGGCATAAACGCCGGGGTGTCGTGGACAGCCTCAATCAACGACAGCGAGCCGGTTTCGCCCGACGACAAGTCGGCAGGCAAACAGCTCCCTTACGTGCCCAAACTGTCGGCGTCACTCACCGGCACAGTAGCCTGGCGACTGTGGAACCTGCAATACAAATGGTGTTACTACTCACGTCGATACACCATGACATCAAATGAAAACACCATTTCCGGCTCACTGCCCCGCTACTTCATGAGCAATCTGTCGCTCGAACGGCGCATACCGCTTCATGCGGTGGAACTGTCGGCCAAAATAGCCGTCAACAATCTTTTCAATGCCGACTATCAGACCATAATGGCGCACCCGATGCCCGGCACCAATTTTGAAATTTTCCTGTCGATATCAATCTGATATACGCCTGTAACACAAGAGCGGCGCCGCATCAACGGCGCCGCTCCTTTTTTCCGGCTGACCGACGCGGTGTCGGGATGACAACCGGCGTCAATCGCTATTGCACGCGCTCAGAAACCGCACGTGACAATTCTTACGAAAGAGGCTATTCCTCTTTTACTCTTTTCTTGGCTTTTTCTTTTGTTTTTGTCGATGAGCTCTCAAGGTCTTTTTCCTCCTGAAGATCAATCTCGTGTCGGTTTTCGTCAAGCACTTTGTATTGCAGATAAGCGAGCGACTGATCAGACATAATGCGGAAACTGCCACCGATCTCGCGGCGCCACTTGCGCGCTATCGAGAACAGGCCACGGTTGAGATAGGCCTCTACGAATGGATGGACATACATTGTGAACTTCTTGACGTTGAGAGTCGTCACGAGGTATTCAAGTTTCTCCTTGAGGGTGTCGGTAAAGAGGAGCGACGGTTGCACTTCCCCTTTTCCGAAGCATGAGGGACACTTCTCCGTGGTGGTGATGTCAAGTGCCGGACGAACGCGCTGGCGTGTGATCTGCATCAGGCCGAATTTACTGAGCGGCAATATGTTGTGACGCGCGCGGTCGTTGGCCATGACTTCTTTCATGTGCTCGTAGAGCTTCTGGCGGTGCTCGCTCTTGTTCATGTCGATGAAGTCAATCACGATGATACCGCCCATGTCGCGCAGTCTGAGCTGACGCGCTATCTCGTCGGCAGCGCGCATGTTGACTTCAAGCGCATTGCTCTCCTGGTCGGCTGATGCCTTTGTACGGTTGCCCGAATTGACATCGATCACATGCAGAGCCTCTGTATGCTCGATAATGATGTATGCACCCGACTTGAATGATACGGTCTTTCCGAACGATGATTTAATCTGCTTTGTGATGTTGAACTTATCAAAAATCGGCTCGGGCTTGTCGTAAAGCTTGACAATGTCGCGACGCTCGGGAGCTATAAGACTGACATACTTCTGTATCTGGTCCATTGCGTCGGCGTCATTGACATGCACCGCTTCGAAATCGGGCGAAAATATATCGCGCAGCACTCCTACGATGCGGCTCTCTTCTTCGAAGATTAGCGACGGAGCCGTTGCTTTCTGTGCTTTGGCGAGAGCGCTTTCCCAGCATTCGAGCAGTGTCTTGAGCTCGTGGTTAAGGTCGGCTACTCGTTTTCCTTCGGCCGAAGTGCGTATGATGACTCCGAAATTTTTGGGACGTATGCTCTCGACAAGCTGACGGAGTCGCAATTTTTCCTCTGTCGATTTGATTTTCTGCGAGATTGAGATTTTATCGCTGAAAGGTATCAGCACAAGATAGCGTCCGGTGAAAGTGATTTCGGTGGTGAGTCGCGGTCCTTTTGACGAAATCGGCTCTTTGACAATCTGCACGAGCAGCTCGCGTCCTGAAGTGAGGAGGTCGGCGATAGAGCCATGTTTGTCGATGTCGGGTCCGAGCTTTAACTTCGACAGCTGCGGTATGCGTTTTTTATCTTCAAGCAGTTGTTCTACAAAACTTGAATAGGTAGAGAAATGGGGGCCAAGGTCAAGGTAATGAAGGAAAGCGTCTTTTTCGTAGCCGACATTGACGAAGGCTGCATTCAGTCCCGGCATCAGTTTTTTGACCTTTGCCAGGTAGATGTCACCGACAGCGTAGGCAAGATTGCGCGACTCTTTCTGCAGGGAGACAAGTCGTCCCTCCTCAGTAAGCGCAATCGACACCTCGTTGGGTTGCACGTCTACAATTAATTCGCTTTTCATTGGTTGTTTTTTAGTTATTGCCACCGGTCACTATTGGCCGGCAAGCAGTTAGGGATTGGAAGGGTCTCGCCGCACCTGCTTTTACATTAACATAATCAACTGTACACCAGCAATCTGCGCCTTATCCGCAAACATCATAATGCGGGATGGGAGCATGGGGAAATTGTGCCGGCGTCGCTGCGTGCGGCTCTCATTTATAAAAACGCAAGAACAAACTTATTGACAATGACCGCCGCGCGGAATATCATATAAGTTTGTCCTGTATAGCGTTATGTCATGAGATTATTTCTTCTTGTGACGATTTTTTCTCAGACGTTTTTTACGTTTGTGAGTAGCCATCTTGTGGCCTTTTCTTTTTTTACCGCTGGGCATTTTGATGTAACGATTAAAAAGTTTATAAATAAATGACTAATTCTCTCAGGGTTTGCTGCCGGAGCTTTCTACCCTATATTATTTTACATCTTCCATGAACACTTTAGCCGGCTTGAAAGCGGGGATATTGTGCTCGGGGATGATGATTGTTGTATTTTTGGAGATGTTGCGGGCTGTTTTTTCAGAACGTTTCTTGATGATGAAGCTACCGAAGCCGCGAAGATATACGTTGTCACCATGGGCAAGCGAGTCTTTGACCACGTCCATGAAGTTTTCAATGGTGACAAGTACATTGGCCTTTTCAAGACCCGTACGTTTAGCGATTTCGTTAACGATGTCTGCTTTAGTCATTGTTGTACGTATTTTTTAATAATAGGTTAAAATATTTATTTGCAAGCATTTAGTGTAGCAAAACAGACGCATGCCGTTTTGCAGATGCAAATATCGCATTTTTTTTTTAATTGTGTGCAATTTTATGCATAATTTTTTTAAATAAACTTCAATCTTTTACCAATTTAGCAACCTGCCGAGATGATGCAGCACGGGGATTTCGCACCCCTCTACAACTATCGTTGCATCCGGATTGCATGGCGCATATAATATTGCATTCCAGCCGGCACGCAATGCCCCGGCGATATCGGTATCGCGATTGTCACCTATCATCAGAGACTCCGCAGCGCAAGTGCCGGCCTGAAGCAGGGCATAGTCATATATGCGCCGGTCAGGCTTGTTGACATTGATATCGTCGCTGAGCACAACCTTGTCGACCAGATTTTCTATTCCCGACGAACGCAGTTTGTCATGCTGCACGCCACGGAAACCGTTTGACAGCACACCTATCATAAAGCCACGCGATTTCAGATGCGCCAACGCCTCCTTTGCCCCGTCAAGGAGCAAACCGGTGGCTCCCAGCATGCCAAGATAATCCACATCGAGCAACGGATTGAGCCTGCGGTTTTCCGCATCATCCATCCCGCCTTCGAGCAACGGAAGGTAAAAACGGTCGAAGCGCAGTTTCTGCTGCGTGATCAGGGCATTGTTGTAAAGATGCCACAGAGCGGCATTATGACGGTGATATGTCTCAATCCATTGCGCCTCGTCGGCAAAGAACCGGTCGAGGGCATATTTCAAATATACTTGACGCAGGGCTATCAGCGACGACGAAGCAAAGTCATATAGCGTGTCGTCAAGGTCAAACCATATCCATTTCACCCCGGCAGGCGCTTTCTCCGGAAAAGCACATCCGCAAACCTGCTCCGGAGAGGTGATTTCAGTCATATCACACATTTTCAATTTCAATTATCCTTTCCATTTTACGAAGCCTCTTTACTGCCATAATAGTGACTGGCAGTATCAGCACCTCATACATCGTCTTTATCACCGCCTGAGTTACCATCAGGGACACAATCATGCGCCACGACAGAACCCCGGCAAAAGCTACCGGAAAGAATATCAGCGAATCAACGCTCTCGCCATAGACGGTCGACATTATGGCTCGGAACGAGAACTTCCGCACACCGTCGCCCGAACTTTTCATCCGTTCCATCGTGTAGGCATTGACCATCGAGCCGCACAAAAAGGCAAGAAAACTTGCGGCCACAATACGCGGCACGCTGCCATAGATTTCCTGCATGGCAGCCTGCGATGTCCATTCCGCCGAGCCCGGCAATATGAGCGAAAGCTGCAGCGCCAGTGTCACAAACAGACTCGATGCAAAACCGAGCCAAATCATGAACTTGGCCAGCCGAAGCCCGTAGACCTCAACAACACAGTCGTTTATAATATATGACAGCGGGAAAATGATTACCCCGGCGGTAATAGTGAGCGGACCGAGGTCGATTGTCTTGATTTCAACAAGGTTGGCTACTATCAGACATATACAGAATGTCAGGACGAGCACAAGATAAAGCGCCGATACCCGGCGGTTGGCTAATTGTTTCATAATTTCTTGTTTTTAACGAGGTAGCAAGCACTCGGAAGTTTCCGAAAAAGGAAGTGCAAAGGTAACGATTTTAATTTTAGAAAGCAATAATACAGCCTTTGTTTTCGTTATTGAGATAACACTAACCAGACTTCAATGAAACCAAATATCACAAAATATCCGGCATCAGTCATAGCATTCATAGCCATCGTGGCATGCATGCTGACATCATGCATCGAGGACGGCATCACATCTTCGCCGTCCGACCAGCCGACATTTTCCACCGACACACTCAGGATGGGTGAGATATACACCCTTGAAGGCTCTCCCACTCAACGGTTCACTGTATACAACCGCCACGACAAGATATTGAACATAAGCAGCATATCACTACGCGACGACAACGACAGCTACTTCCGTCTCAACGTCGATGGATTCTCCGGCAAGTCGTTCAACGACATCGAAATACGTCCCAACGACTCCATATTCGTGTTTGTTGAAGCCACTCTTCCCGAAAACGGAAAGGATGACATCATCGAGATAGAGCGTCATCTCGACTTCATCACCAACGGCGTCACTTCCACTGTAGTGCTCAATATCCAGGGACAGGATGCAATAAGATATAACGGCATTGACATAACCGGCAACACGGTATGGAACGATGTGAAACCGTACCTGATATCCGACACTGTAAGGATTGCCCCCGGCGCCACACTCACCCTCGAAGCCGGCACAAAGGTGCGCATGAAGAACAAAGCGGCATTCAAGGTGGAAGGCACGTTGCTCACGTCAGGCACTCCCGACTCTCAGGTCGAGATAACCGGCTACCGCACCGGCTACGTGGCCGCCGCCATCCCCTACGAACTCATGTCGGGTCAATGGGGCGGCATATATTTCATGTCGACATCGCGCGGCAACAGTCTGTCGCACACATCCATACGCAACAGTTCCGACGGGCTGACCCTGTCGGCAATCGAGTCGGGCGACACCCCTGCCCTGACGCTCACCAACTGCCAGGTGCGCAACACTACCAACTACATCATGGACTCGTTCCACGCCAACGTCACGGCCGTGGGCTGCGAGCTGACCGATGCATCACAGGGCATACTCAGACTCACAGGCGGGAAACATATATTCAACCACTGCACTATCGCCAATTACTATCTGTTTACGGTGCTGGGCGGTCCCGCCATACAACTGGCGCATCTCAACTCTGACGACTCCGACGAAGAGAGCGGCAACAGGCCGTTCATTTCCGCCGACTTCACCAATACCATCGTCTACGGCAACGGCACGGAATTTTCGCACGGCGACCTTACCGGCACATCCGTCACTATGCGGCGGTGCCTATTCAAGAGCAAAGGCACGGACGACGACAATTTCATCAACTGCCTGTGGGACACCGACCCGCTATACTACACCGTGCGCAATGAATATCTATTCGACTATCGCCTGCAGCCGGAGTCTCCGGCCATAGGCGCAGCCGATACGGCCTATGACATGTTCGGTTTCACGGCCGACCGCTATGGAGTGACCGCGCACACTCCTGCCGAAATCGGCGCCTACACATTTGTGGAGCCTCAGGAGCAGGAATGACCGCACGAAAGTCAAATATCCGAATTTAGGTTTATTCCTGAAGAGTGTTCCGGATTTAAGAGCCGGTTCGACAATAAATGTTAAACGCAGAGCCGCATATCATGGAGTGG
>CAMWJS010000070.1 GCA_947174635.1 uncultured Muribaculaceae bacterium | reverse complement strand
GGCGGGGGCGTCTCGCCCCCGGAATGTCATCGGGGAGGGTGGCATGCCACTGATTATATGATATTTTCCCACGGAAGAGATAACCACGGGGGCGAGACGCCCCCGCCCCGGCTACCGCCCGCGGTGACATCATCTCCACTATCCACTCACCCCGGCTTCCGCAGGACGCCGGTTTACATCACAAGCCGAAATAACAGTGTATGGCAATATAACAATTCCCGGCTTTGCATTGAAGGCGTCCCTACAATATGAAGTTATGCAACACCCTCATTTTTTTGAAAAAATCCAAAGAAATAAATGTTTTTTGCGGGGGGTGTAAATGAAACGACCCGGTTACCTGAACACAGGCGACCGGGTCGTTATCGATCTGCATTAAGGAATTTAAACAGTTTCTTAGTGTATGGGAAGTTTGATTGTATGGTTAAAGGGAGTGCCGGAGGGCAGGCGACCGCTCAGTGTGGCCAGATAGAGTCCGGCAGTAAGTGACGGTGCGGGTATCTGGCAGATGGCCGATGTGGCGTTGAGGGCGGTGTATTCCGCTATCAGTGAACCGCTGAGGTCGACAACCCTCAGAGTGCAGTCGGTCGAGCCTGCCGGCAGCGAGTAGGAGAATAAGCCGGTGGTGCCGGAGTATTCCAGCACCACGCTATTGCCTGCGGTTATATTATCCACGCCGGTGGTATAGTCTTTTGAGCTTACGGTTATTTCGCTGTCTCTGTCTGTCGACATGTTTTTCTTGATGTAGAGAGTGTTGTCGGCATCGAGATAGAATGCGTTGTCGGGGGCGGCATCAAATGCCTCACGGTTTTCTTTCCGGGTTAATTCGGTGCCATTGGCTCCGATGCTTTTTAGCGGTTTGGTGTATCCGGGCACAATGAATGTATAGGTCCGCGACCGGGGCATGCCGGAATAGGTGCCTTCGTGGCTTACGCGGATTATATGGCCGTCGGCGGTGTCCTCGCCCTCGAATGTGGTAATCATGTACCGGCCGTTTTCAAGGGTCCGGGTTGATGTGCGGTCATCCTCGAACATTACGGAGCTGTTGACCGCGGCATCGGCATCTGAAAGGCTCTGCGCGGCTGATACAGGTGCGAGATATGTGACGGTAAGACGCGAGTTGTCGATTTCGGATGTCGTGGTGTAGGCGGTCTGCGAGAACTGCGGAATGAAGGCACCGAGGCGTCCGAAGTAGGGCAGTTTCTCGAGGGGTACGTCGTATTCCACGGTAGAACCGCCGGCATAGACTTTGGTGAGGTCGTTGAGGTCGACCCATGTGCCCTGCGGGAATGTGATGGACCGCTTGAATGTGTTGCATGTCACAACGGGGGCTACCATTATGTCGCGTCCCCAGAGATATTGGTCGCGGCATCCCGACGGAGAGGGTGTAGCGCCGGCAACGTCGTGGAAATTGAGCGGACGTGCAAGCGGGGTGCCTCTCGTGGCGTTTTCCCAGGCGAGGGTATAGGTGTAGGGGAGGAAGCTGTAGCGCAGGTGCAGGTACTTGCTGACGGCGTCGAACACATCGGCGTATTCCGGCTGGTAAGGTTCGGGCAGGTAGGTGGAGTGGGTGCGCATCATCGGCGAGAATGTAGCCATCTCGATCCAGCGCAGGTAGAGCCATGAATCGGTGCCAACACCGTCGGCTGCGAAGCCGCCTACGTCATTGCCCATGTAGGCCACGCCCGACATGCCGGAGCTGAGAAGTGCGGGTATCTGGGCTTCCAGTCCCTTGTAAGAGCGTTTGATGTCGCCCGACCAGGGGAATGCGGAGTAGCGCTGCATGCCTGCTGTTCCGGCGCGGGGCATCAGGAAGGGGCGCACGTCGGGGAAGTCCTCTTTGTAACCGCGGTAGACACGGCTTGTCCAGAGGTCGCCGAATTCGTTGTGCACCTGGTCGACCGAGCCGCCCACATGGCGGGAGTCATCGTCGTGGCTTTCAGGTTCGCCAAGGTCGAGCCACCAGCCGCCCATGCCCTCTTCGGTGCGCTGTTTGTAGAACTGCCACATCCAGTCCATCGCGTCGGGATTGGAAGAGTCGATGAGGCCGACTTTTTCGGAGCCGAGCCACCACATGTTGGATACGTCGTCATCAGCGAAATATCCTTTTTCCTTAAGTGTGGCATAGTTGCGTGAGTCGGAGGTGAAGAACGGTTCGGTGATGCAGATGGTCTTTACGCCCTTTGATGCGAAGTCTGACATCATTTTCCTGGCGTCGGGAAATTTGGGGGTGTACCAGTCGAGGTTGCCCATGCCGTTGTTGCCCTCGCCCTGCCAGTAGAGGTCGAAAACGATGGCGTCGAGAGGCAGACCGGCATTCTTGACCGAAGCCACAACCTCCTCGGCCTCCTGCTGCGAGTGGTAGCCGTAGCGCGATGTCATGTAGCCCAGAGCCCAGTAGGGGGGCAGTTCTTGACGACCGGTCAGGAATGTGTAGTTTTCGAGCACGGAAGCCATGCCGCCGTCGGCCGAGCCGACATAGTAATATGCTATCGGGGTCGTACTGCCTGAATAGTAGGTTGTGCCGGCCGATGAGGGCGATATGCGGGCGTGGCGGTGATGGTCGTCAAAGAGCAGTCCGTAGCCGCCGGTCGAAACGACAAAGGGTATGCAGATGTTGTGGGGGGCATCCCAGTCGCATTCCCATCCGCCGGTCTGGCGGTTGTTCATCACAAGGGTGGTGCCGTTGTGGTCGATACGCTTTCCATTGTAGCCTCCGCCGTAGAATGCCTCGTCGTTCATCCCCTCGAATGATGCAGTGCGGGGCGACCGGCTGTTGTCAAGTCCGTTTTTCTCGCGCAGCACTGTGCGGCCGGCAATGTCAGAGAAGCTGACGTGACAGTCAGCCTTTGATACTGTCACTACGGTTGCCGAAGTGCGCAGCACGATGTTGTCATTCTCTTCCGATATGCTGAATGAGCCTTCGGGCGACGCGTACACGCTTATCGAGCGGCGCTCCGGAGTGTTGTCGCCATAGGTGCGGGGGAACACCTTTACCACATAGTCGTTGTAGGGGGTGAGGGTCAGCGTGCCGTTGGCGGCGGAAATGACCACAGAGTTGGCTTCGTGGCTCCAGCTGCGGTACTCGCCGAGTGTGCCCGGCTGGTCCGATACGGGGTCAATGGCTATTGTTGAAGCCTTGATGTCGACGGTCACGTTGTAATCGCCTGAGGTGTCGATGGTCCACTGGCGGTCGTCGGTGCCGTCTTCGGTGATGCGTCCGTTGTCTGACGGGTCGCGGAAGAAGAATTTCTGTTCGCTATAGTCGGCGTAGCAGTTGGTGGCTATTTTGAATGTTCCGGGTTTTAGCGATACCCTTGCTGAGAAGCTGAACGGATTTGCGGAGTCCTGAGTCAGTGGCAGAGATTGCCATAGCGCCCATTCGCCGGGAGTGGCCGAGCCTACGAGGTAGAGCGCGTTGTGGAGCACCGGAGCCTGCTGATATGCTGCCTTGACTGCCGATACCTCCATCGTGCCGAGGTCGCATGTGATGGTGTAGTTGGCGCTTTCTCCGACTTTGAATTTGTAGTCGGGGGCGCTGCCGTTGTTGGAGTAGGAGAGGCGCGATATATCGTAGGGATTGTCGGAAGCGTTGCGGTATTCCGTTCCGTCCCATTGTGCCTGTGCGAGAAATTTGAATTCCTTGTCGGCTTCGAGCCATCCGGTGTAACGGAATATGTTTTCATTACTGTTGTCGCGGAGCATTACCGATGTCCGGTCGAGGCTCCATCCGCCCCAGGTCGCGTCGCCGACAACAAGCAGCCGATCGGCTGCCGAAAGATGCATCGCTCCAATCAGGCATAGAGCGATTGCGGCATAAATCCTGTCAAGGTTAAAGATTTTTTTCATGATAATTATAGTAATATGATGCGGTTGATTGATTTTCCACAAAGTAAATTATTCCTATACACGGTTGCAACGACAGGTTGATTAAATGTAGTCGGCTCTGTTATGTATGTTGCTGAAATATTGCGATATAAGTAGTGGTCGGGTGGCTTAAAATGTAGGTATACTTAAAGAGACTGCCTGACAAGTTCAGGCAGTCTCTTAGTCGGTTTTTAAGCAACTGTTCAAAATTATACTGAACAGTTGCCTGTTGATTTTGAGGGGTGTATTTATTTCACAACGATTTTGGCTGCGGTTGCCCCGGCTTTTACAATGTAGAAGCCTTTGGCGAGGGGTATCGCTGTGCGGGCTTTTCCGGTGAGGATGGTGACGGTCTTGCCTTCGGCTGTGAATACTTCGACGGGTAGACCATCGGCGCCGGTCACGATGGCGAAGCCTTCGGTGGCGGTGATTGCGATGCCTGATTCGGGTTTGCGTCGCGCAGTGAGATGTGTCGGGATGGCTTTTTCGGGGGATGGGTTTAAAATAAAAAAAAATTACTCGTCGTCTCGACGAATAATCTTCTTACCTTAAATCTAATACCATGAAAAACTGATACAAAGGTAAGGGTTTTATGTTATACAACATAATTTTGTGGCAAGAAAATGAGGGGTGTTAGAGTTTTTTAACACTTTTGGGCTTTTTGGGGGGAGGGTTTTAGGGTCTTTAAGGTCTCTAAGGTCTCTAAGGTCGTTAAGGTCATTAGGGTCGGTGGGGGATTTTAGGTTGGTGGGGTTGGTGGGGACAAAAAAAAAGCTGCCGGATGCGGCAGCTTTTTTTATTATGGTTTTTTGACGGGATTAGCCGTTGACTTTCTTCATGTGGGCGATGAGATCGAGAACTTTGTTAGAGTAACCGATTTCGTTGTCGTACCAAGAAACTACCTTAACGAAGGTGGGGGTCAACTGGATACCAGCCTTAGCGTCGAAGATAGAGGTGAGGGGGCAGCCGAGGAAGTCAGAAGAAACGACAGCGTCTTCGGTGTAGCCGAGGATGCCTTTGAGTTCGCCTTCAGCAGCTTCTTTCATAGCGGCGCAGATTTCTTCGTAAGTGGCGGGTTTAGCGAGGTTAACGGTGAGGTCAACAACAGAAACGTCGAGGGTGGGGACGCGCATTGACATACCGGTAAGTTTGCCGTTGAGTTCGGGGATAACTTTACCTACAGCCTTAGCAGCACCTGTAGAAGAGGGGATGATGTTGCCAGCAGCTGCACGGCCACCGCGCCAGTCTTTCATAGAAGGACCGTCAACAGTCTTCTGAGTAGCGGTAGTAGAGTGAACGGTAGTCATAAGACCTTCTACGACGCCGAATTTGTCGTTGAGGACTTTGGTGATGGGAGCCAAGCAGTTGGTGGTGCAAGATGCGTTAGAAACGAACTGAGTGCCCTTAACATATTTGTCCTGGTTAACACCGCAAACGAACATGGGGGTGTCGTCCTTAGAGGGAGCTGACATAACAACGTATTTAGCGCCGGCTTCGATGTGTGCCTGAGCTTTTTCTTTAGTCAGGAAGAGACCGGTAGACTCAACAACGTATTCAGCACCTACAGCGCCCCAGCCGATTTCAGCGGGATTTTTGCAAGCTGTAACGCGGATTTCTTTGCCGTTGACGATGAGGAGTGATTTTTCCAGGTCGAAGTCAACGGTACCGTCGAAGCGGCCGTGCATAGTGTCATACTTGAGCATGTAGGCCATGTAGTCAACGGGAAGAAGGTCGTTGATAGCAACTACTTCGATGTCATCACGTTTTGTAGAAGCACGGAACACGAAACGTCCGATACGGCCGAAGCCATTAATACCTATTTTTGTCATAATTATAAAAAAAATATTGGGTTGTTGAAATTTCACTTTAATGCCCGAAGCATATAGCTTTAAGCGATGCAAAGTTAATCATTTTTTTTGAAATAGGATAAGTTATTTCATTAATCTAAATAAATTATGTTAAAGGGGATGGAATTTTTTTTCGAAGTGTGATATTTTGACGCATTTTTGTGTGGGAGAATTTGTAAATTTGAAGGCTGAACGGGGGGCGTGGTTAAGAGGGGTTTATCACGAAGAGGGGATTAATTCGGCTTACGCCTCATCACTTGGCTGAAATACCGGGCTGTTGCAGAGATATCGGCCTGTTGAAATACTGGCCTGCTGTTGAAATACTGGCCTGCTGAAATATCGGGGCAGGCGGCGGTTGGGGAGGGCGGATGCATAACGGGATTATTTTTGAATTTATTTAACCTAACATAAAATTTAGGTATTTAACCTAACATAAAATGAGATAAGTATGAGAAAAAGAAGTGCTATTGGAGGAATTATTCTGGCGGGGTTATGTTTGTCCGAAGCCGCGGCGGGGGTGAGATATGATGTGCCTGCGGTGGAGGGGGATGCCACGGAGGTGTTGCAGCAGGTTATTGACGCGGCTGTGGCAGGGGGTGCCGGGTCGGAGGTGAGGCTTGCTCCGGGCGCTACGTATCATGTCTACCGCACGAGCGCTACTCCGAAGCTGAGGTATATATCGAACACGACGTCGGAGCGTGAGAATCCTGACAATACCAAGAATATCGCGCTGTATATGCAGGGAGCCGAGGGGCTGACGCTCAACGGCAACGGCGCGAGAATCGTGACCCACGGGGAGCTGACGACGTTTGCGCTTGAGCAGTGCAGTGATGTCACGCTAAAGAATTTCACTCTTGATGCCGCCGACCCGTCGGTGCCGGAGTTTACGGTGGTGGAGGCCGAGCCGCGGCATGTGAGGGTGAAGGTGACGGAGCCTTCGCGTTATGAAATCACGGCTGACAGCACGTTTTACTGGACGGGAGAGGGCTGGCGTTTCACCGAGGGGCTTGCCCAGGTGTATTTTCCCGACAGGAAGATAACATGGCGCTATGACAATCCGATAGGGCGAGGGACGAAGGCTGTGGAGGCAGGGCCCGGCACGGTCGATTTTTATTATGACAGCGACAAGCCTTTTGCTGCGGGTGAAATCTATCAGATGCGCCATACGATACGCAATCAGGTGTGCGGTTTCATCAACGAGAGCCGTGGCGTGACGCTTGAGGGGCTCAATCTGCAGTTCATAGGCAATTTCGGGATAGTGTCGCAGAATTCGAGCGATATCACTGTGGATGGCTGCCGGATGGCTCCCGGGGATGACAGCGGGAGAACGTGCGCCGGTTTTGCCGACTTCCTCCAGTTTTCGGGCTGCCGCGGACATATCGAGGTGAAGGACAGTTATTTCTCGGGGGCGCACGACGATGCAATCAATGTGCACGGCACGCACCTGCGCGTCATGGAGCAGCCGACCGAGCGGAGCCTGCGGGTTAGGTATATGCATGACCAGTCGTGGGGTTTCAATTCGTTTTATCCAGGCGACTCAATCGAGATAGTCGATGTGCACACTCTTTTGGGGAAATTTGCCGGCCGAGTGGCCGAATCGAAGCAGCTTGACAATTATGAGTGGCTCGTGACGCTCGACCGGAATATAGCGAAGGTTGACATCGAGGACGGACGCGCGGTGGAGAATGTGTCGGCAACGCCGTCGCTGACGGTGACAGGTTGCTATTTCACGCTGGTGCCTACGCGAGGCATACTGGTGACGACCCGCCGCCCTGTATTGATAAAGGGGAATACGTTTGACCGGATACCGATGCCGGCGATTTATATCTCGGACGATGCCCGGGGATGGTATGAGTCGGGGCCGGTGCGCGACGTGACTGTCAGCGGCAACAAGTTCATAGAGTGCGGCAGTCCGGTGATAGGGGTCAGGCCGGAGACCGACCGCAACGAGGGCGCCGTGCACAGCGGCATACGGGTGACGGGCAATGAGTTTGTGATGCGCGGAGGTGTGGCCGTGGAGATATCGGGCTGCAGCGGTGTGACTGTCGAGGGGAATATTATCAGCGGCAACCATGATGCCGAGCCGTACAAAACAGGACAATGACAATCGCCAAAAACTTGTAAAAATGCGTCAAAACCGGTCGGATGAAGTAAATTTGACCGATTATGGAGGGATAATTGCATGAAATGATGCATTATGATGATAACTTTGCGGGGGTTGGGAGGAATTGGGCAAATTGGTCAAATTAGACTAATTGGACCAATTGGAAAGAACGAGGCAAACCAATCATTAACACTAATATAAAATACTTGTCCATGAAAAAATTACTTCTGACGGCAGCGATAGCATCGACAGTGCTTTCGGCCGTAGCCGAGGTGTCGAGCCGTGAAATCAATGACGGCTGGCGTTTCAGACAATGGCGGTCGGAAAACTGGTATCCGGCCACAGTGCCGGGGACGGTGCATACCGACCTTATGGCTAATGAAATCATCGAGGATCCGTTTTTCCGCCTGAATGAGCGCAGCGTGCAGTGGGTCGACAAGGAGGACTGGATGTATGAGACCAATCTGGTGGCGACAGCCGATGAGGTGGCCGCCCGGAACCAGGAGCTTGTGTTCAACGGACTTGACACATACGCGACCGTATATCTCAACCATGAACGCATACTCCAGGCCAACAATATGCACCGCACATGGCGCGTGGATGTCAAGGGAATACTCAAAGAGGGTGACAATCTGCTCGAAGTGCTTTTCGACTCGCCCATCAAGGTGGACCTCCCGAAGTATGACAAATTCGACTATACGTTCAACACCGGTCCCGACCAGGCGCAGAACGGCGGTCTGTTCAACAAGACGCTGAGTATCTTCGCCCGCAAGGCAGGCTACCACTACGGCTGGGACTGGGGCCCGCGCCTGGTGACATCGGGTATATGGCGTCCCATCGAGCTGCAGACATGGAGCGGGGAGCGCATCAACAACGTGCAGTTCATACAGAAGGATGTGACCGCGAAGCGCGCCAACCTGTCGACCGTGGTCGAGGTGCTTGCCGACGAGGCCGCTCCCGAGGCAGAAATCACCATTACCGCCGACGGCAAGAAGGTGGCGTCGAAAACCGTAAGCCTTGAAAAAGGTATGAACAAGGTGACGCTCGACTATACAATCAAAAATCCGCGCCTGTGGTGGAGCAACGGTTTAGGTGAGCCTTATCTGACAAAGTTCGCCACTACGCTCAACGTGGGGGGCAAGAAAGTGGAGACCGAGGACACACGCCTGGGCATCCGTTCGCTCAAACTGATACACAGGCCCGACGACCAGGGCCATTGCCTCTATTTCGAGCTCAACGGCAAGCCGGTGTTCGCCAAAGGAGCGTGCATGGTGCCGATGGACAACTTCCTGCCGCGCATCACGACAGAAAAGTATCTGAAGCATGTGACCGACGCCAAGGATGTGAACATGAACATGATACGCATTTGGGGCGGCGGCGTCTACGAGGATGACCGTCTGTATGATTTCTGCGACGAGAACGGTATCATGATATGGCAGGACTTCATGTTTGCCTGCTCGACCTATCCGGCCGACGAGGAGTTCCTCGCCAACATACGCCAGGAGGCCATCGACAATGTGCGCCGTCTGCGCAACCACTGCTCGATAGCGGTGTGGTGCGGCAACAACGAGTGCCAGGATGTGTACTACGGCTGGGGCGGACGTCAGAAATATTACAAGGAGAAAGGTGTGGAGGAGCTGACTACGAAGCAGTTCGAGGATATGTACTTCAGGGTGCTTCCCGAAGTGGTCGAGGAATATGCCGGCGGCATCGCTTACCGTCCGTCATCGCCCTTCGCGTTCCGCACCACGGCGTCGGACGGCATCAACGGCGACGACCACTACTGGGGCGTATGGCACGGCCGCGACTCAATCGGCCACTACAATGTGAAGAAAGCCCGCTTCTTCTCGGAATACGGCTTCCAGTCGTTCCCCGAATTCGAGTCGGTCAAGATATATGCTCCTAAAGAGAGCGACTGGCGCTACAACTCCGACGCCATGATGGACCACCAGAGAGCCGGTTCATACGCCAACGGGCTGATACGCGACTATATGCGCGACGAATACCGCGTACCGGAGGATTTTCCCACGTTCCTCTATGTGGGCGGCATACTCCAGGGTGACGCCATCAAGACAGCTTTTGAGGCGCACCGCCGCGACATGCCGCACTGCATGGGTTCGCTGGTGTGGCAGCACAACGACTGCTGGCCCGTGGCATCGTGGGCCGCACGCGACTATTACGGCCGATGGAAAGCGCAGCAGTATTTCTCGAAATATGCTTTGGACGATGTGCTCGTATCGCCGCTCTTCACAGGCGACACGCTTACGGTCTCGGTAGTCAATGACCGCCGTTCGGCAGTCAGAGGGAAGATGACACTGCGCGTGATGGACCTCAAGGGCAATGTCGTGGCAACGAAAGAGGTGAAGCACAATGCGCAGCCGCTGTCGTCGAAGGTGGTCTACACCGAGGATGTGAAAAATCTGATCGGCGATGCGTTCAAGGGTGATTATATCTTCGTGACCGACTATGAGACGCCCGACCGCACATACAACAATATCGGTTATGCGATACGCCAGAAGTATATGAACTACGAGCGCCCGAATATCGAGATGAAGGTGGAGGCATCGGGCGACGGTTACGATGTCACGATGACGTCGGATGTGTTTGCGCGCGGTGTGTTCCTGTCGCTCGACGGCATCGACAATTTCTTCTCGGACAATTATATCGATATCCTGCCGAGAGCGACACGGACTATCCATGTGACGACTCCTCTGAGCGAGAAGGATTTCCGTAATCAGCTGAAACTGATATCGATGGGCCATGCATACGCCAATGTCAAGGCAGAGGAATCGGGCTCGTCAATCGGCAAAGGGGGCGAGTATCGTCCGCTCGGTGGCGACTGAGGTAACTTATAATATAGGCTACAAAATAAAAATCACCTTCGCTGGAAGGTGATTTTTATTTTGTAGCTACTTTTGGATAAGAAGCAGCTTTGTATCAAGGTCTGATTAGCGAACAATCATTTTTGTCACTTCCGAGCCCTGGCGCTTGATGACAAGCTGACCGGCGGCGGGGTTGCTGACGCGTACGCCCTGGAGGTTGTAATACTCGACGGGAGCGTTTGTGTTGTCGACAGCGATGCCGTCAACGCCTGCAATCTCGGGGAGCACCAGTTTGGTATCAGAGTTTCCCGCTAAGAAAACACCGTTCTGGTAGCCTTTTTCTCCGAGAAGTATCTTGTTGTCGGGATAAGAGATGGTGCGGGTATCGGCATCGTATGTTCCGTAAAAACCTAAGGCTTTGGCTTCTTCCTCAGCCTCTGTGCCTGCATATTTTGCTCCGTATGAATTAACGGCGGCGTGTCCGGAGGGGCCGTCAAGACCGATTGGAGATGCCTCGACAAACACTCTGTCGGCCACGGTTGCGTCTATGTAGATGTAGTGTGCGTGTCCGTGTTCGGTAGCGGCTAAAGTGCCATCTCCAAGTATTGAGTGGTTGCTGTAGGGGTTGACAATGCGATAGCGTCCGGGCTGTGTTTTTGATTCCTGTACCTCAACATCAAATGTTTCGTTTTCGGTGTCGTAGTTGGCTGCATAGATACCCTCGGTGAATTGTCCGGTGCCGAGTGATTTCCAATTGTCATCGCTTTCGAAATCTCCGAAGAAGTATGATACCTCTTTAGACTGAACTTTGCCATTGGCATCAAGTGCTACGACCAAAAGTGAATGTATTCCATGCTGATCTGCCTTTACCGAGATATTGCCGGCAGGAATCTGTTGCCCCTGATTTGCGACAACTGAGGCATTGCCGTCGGTCATCGGATATTCTCCGGCGAGAAGTATCGCTTTGATTGCAGCGACTGAAGATCCGGCATAGATATTGTATTTTATTTCGTTATCAGTGCCGCACCATGTGGTTGAGGTGACTTTCAGAGAGTAGTCGACTACTTCAGCGCCAGGCAAATAAAGTTTCATGCCGGTATTATTTGTCGTATATTTCCAGCCGCTGTTATATATCACCCAAGAATGGGTGGGGAATGTAATGCAATTGTCGGCGAGTATGCCGTAGCCTGCTTCAGAGGCATCGATATCCCATTCGGTCTCCGGTACGTAGTTTGAGATGCTGAAAGATCCGAAAGCATCGAAGTCCAGGCCATATACCTTATTGGGGTCTGAAGCGTTGAGGTAGATATAATTTTCAGTGTCACTTCTTCCGATCAGGTCGGCTACCGGACCGGAAGCGTAGGGGAGGAATCTGTACCATCCGGGATTTGAAGCGCTGGTCTCGACATCAACTTTCCACATCTGGTTGGGTTCTACATCCGAGAAGATTGTAAGAAGGTCTTCGAGATATGTGCCTTCGCCGATTGAAGTCCAGTCAGAGGCTGTTTCGGGAGCTTTTGCTTTAGATGAACGGCGAGATGAAGCGTTGCTGACAGATGCGGCGGCTTCAGTCAGGCTTATGCGTCCTTGTGACATGACTTCAGTGGCAGGAGAGCCTACGCTGAGGCCGGTAGTGTTAGCGGATAATTCCAGCACGTGGCCTGAGGCGCTCATTGACGCGGCCGCGAGTGTCATTAAAGACAAGGTGTAAAATTTCTTCATGCGGGATTGGTTTGGAAACGTGAATAAATAAAATAATTTTGTCTCAGATGCAAAATGTCGGCCGATATTTTGCTGCATCCAAAAAGATGCAGCAAAGATATGCGTAATATTTGATTTATGCAAGCATATTGAATTAATAATTGGCAATATGATGTTTAAAATACCATATTTGTGGTATGTGGATTAAAAATCGGTTTGTTTTCTTTCAAAACGAACAATCGCGTCGGGCGGTTGTATTGTGCCGGACGCGATTGTTATTATGTATAACCCGAAGGGGTAGGGTGTCGTGGGACAAGAGTTTGTTAGTCAGCGAGTTTTTTTGCGCCGTTCTGGAGGGCTTCGCCGGTTTTGTCGAGGGTGTTGGCTACGCCGTCTTTTACCTTGTCAACGACTTTGGCGCCTTTTTCCTTGGCATTGTCGACAATCTCGGTGGCTTTGTTCTCCACGCTTTCTTTAACGTTGGCGGCTACGTTTTTCACGCTGTCGGCTGCCTGAGAGGCAAGTTCGGCGGCTTTTTCTTTTGTGGACTGATATTGTGCTTCAACGGCTTCGACTGTGCCGATTACTTTTCCTTTGGCGTCGACAAACGCACCGTCGACGGCTGTTGCCACGACGTTGCCTGCGGAGTCGAGAAGCTGTTCGCCTTCGACTACAAAGCCTGCGGGGAGCAGAGCGGCGCTGTTGTCGTTTTGTACGGTAGTATTATCTGCATTGTTGCTTTTGGAGCAACCTACGATTGCTATAGCGCAAAGTGCGGCTGCGCAGATGAGTAATTTTTTCATTGTCTGATATATTTAGAATTGATTGTTGTCGATATTGAAACGTTTTTTGCGATGCCTGATGTGAGGCATCAATATTAACAACGTTGCAGTGTTGTAAAAGTTCATGCGCGGGCGTGATTTTTTTATTGTTGTGGGGTGTAAGGGTGGTGGGGACCAGTCAGACCAGTCGGACGGGTCTGACAGGTCGGACGGGGAGGACGGTGGGTGTGGTGATGTCGCTGCGGGCGGTAGCCGGGACGGGGGCGTCTCGCCCCCGTGGTAGCATAGGGGGCGAGA
>CAMWJS010000069.1 GCA_947174635.1 uncultured Muribaculaceae bacterium | reverse complement strand
CACTCCATGATATGCGGCTCTGCGTTTAACATTTATTGTCGAACCGGCTCTAAAATAAGAAAAACTCTTGTCAGTCGGCTTTGAGGAGACCGAGGGCTTTGCTGCGGCCGAGCAGGTCGGGGAGCACTTCGGCTATGTTGTCGGCAGCTATGTTGTTTTCCTTTATGCGTATTTCGGGATACTGCACGGCTCCAAGCTGTTGCATCTGCTCCAGAAGCATATATGCATCCTCGAGTATCGGTGTGTCGGGACGGTTGTTCCCCACTTCTTTATAGAAAGCATAAAGCATCGAGGATATATATGAGATAATGTGAGCGAAATGATCGATATCGGCGGCGTCGGCCGTGTCGGATGTGAATCCGAGCCTGTTGCCCAGTTCGAGTGCCGACGAGAGAAGGTGACACAGTATGTCGAGTAGCGATTGTGCCAGTTCAGTCGATTTGTTGCGCGCCAGAGTGCATCGGTAAAGCAGCAGCATGGCGGTTGCGAATGCCTCGTCGGCCGCTCCTCCCTGCATGAGCGCGTCAAGATGCCGCCCGGCTACGAAGTTGCCTGCAATGAGAGCGGCGTCGCTGTCGTGGCTGTCGGAATTGTATAGCCGTGTCCACTCCGCGTCAAGCGTGGCGGTTGCCTCGCCGGAGAGCCGTATGGCTTCTTCTATATTGCCCGAATTGATTGCCGCTTCTGTGCGTTGAGCGGCCGAGATTGCATATTGTCGTATATCCATGTCTGTTTATAGTAGCCGCGGTTTCTGACCGCGGAAAATTGAATTTCGATATAACTCTCTTGCAAATTTAATAATAACTTCGGTCTTACACAACAGGAAATACTACCGCCATTTCACCCGAGTAACCGTTCGATAACCGCGTCACGGTAGCCCGCGCCTATGGCTATTTCAATATCGCCGATGATTACGTCGTTGTTGTCGAATGACTCCACCGCATTGAGATTTACAATATTCGACTTGTTGACCCTTGCGAACATTTCCCCCGGCAGTATTTCCTCAAGACTTTTCACCGTTGTCCTTGTGACGAGTCGCCGTCCCTCCGTCAGACGGAATATGACATAATCTTTCAACCCTTCGATAAAAAGAATCTCGCGGTAAGGTATGCGGTGGAAACGCCGGTCGGCCTTTACTATCATATAGTCGCGGTCAGAATGTGCATCGGCCTGCTCTGCCGTCACTCTTGCCATAAGCGCCTTATAATCGAGAGCCTTGGCTACGGCCTTGTCAAAGAGTCGGGTGTCGATGGGCTTGACCAGATAACCGACGGCATCGACCGAATAAGAGTCGACGGCATATTCCGGATAGGCGGTAGTGAATATCACGAGTGTCTTTTCCGGTATGCGGCGTGCGAATTCCAGGCCGTCAGTCCCCGGCATCTGTATGTCGAGAAACACAAGGTCAACCTGATTGCCGGTCATGAACGCCGCTGCCGCCTCGGCGCTGTCAAGCGTAGCCAGCAGATTCAGTTGCGGATGCCGTGAGACCATACGTTCCATTCCGCGGCGTGCTATAGGCTCGTCATCGACTATTATGCAGTTCATCATAAGGAATAAATAATTCGGTTATAAAATCGGTTGATTCTACATGTTGTGAAAATACGGCTTTATCGCCGTAAAGCAGTTCAAGACGCCGGCAAGTGTTGGCGAGTCCGATGCCGCCCTCTTTTCTCTCATGCCGCTGTCCGGGTCTGAACGTGTTGCTGCATCTGAATACTGTGCCTTCCTCAGTGGCCGAGAAGCAGACTGTTACTTTCCTGCGCCCGTCGATGACCGAACTGTATTTGACGGCATTTTCCACAAAGGTAATGAAAATAAGCGTGGGCACTCTTGTTTCTCCGATGATACCTTTTGCCGAAATACTGAAGTTGAAAGGCTCCATGCGTGTCGCTTCGAGAGTGAGATAGCTGTGCAGAAATTCAATCTCGCGTTCGAGCGAAGTTGTCATACCGTTTGTTTCATCAAACTGGTATTCGAACATGCGTTTCAGTTCGCAAAGCATTTCCCGCGAGGCCTGAGTGTCCTCTTCCGACAGTATTCCGGCATTGTTGAGCACATTGAAGAGGAAATGCGGATTGATTTGTTTGCGCAGAAACGCGTATTCCTGACGTGCGTACTCTGCCCGCAGTATCGTCATTCGCCGCTCACCCGACAGCCAGTCCTGCATGAACAGTATGGCGCTGACACCTCCTGCAAACAGCATAAGCGTCGCCATCGACCCGAGGATGGAGATGACTTTGACGGCCGTCGGCAACGCCTTTGTATACGGCTCCGGCCCGTAGGTCGCCATTTGCAGGATTATGAGAGGTATTATGACAATGGCGCATAATCCGGCCAGTTCGATTATATGCCGTAACAGCGAGCGTCTTTCCCTGAAGCGGGGGAACAGCCACCGTATGTCGGCATACGTAATCGCATTGAACAGAATATACAGACCGAAGAATCCGAAAATGCCCTCCGACGTAAATTCCGGCCGGTCGGGAGTGGTGAAAAACACTCCGGTCGATATGGTAGCCAATATGAGCTGGAATAATGCGTGGCGCCATTTCCTGTAGCGTTTCGATATGATGATGTCGGCGGTGCGCAGACTTCCTGTCGCTGATGTCGTGTTGATGTCGGCTGCCGGAGCCGGAAGCTCATACAGCTGTTGCCGCAGATACTTGCACAGTTCACCAATCTGTCGGTTGGCCGTCTCGGCTGAATGCCCGAGTGTGTCGATTATTCTGTCGATTTGGGCGAATATGAAGTCGGGATTGAGGCGCCCTCTCACTTCCGACATGTATCGGCTGAGGCTGCGTGATGCTTTTTCTTCCGCATTATCCTCCTCCCTCCATTTGTCGTAGAGCGTGAAGGCTCCCGTGCCGAGCATAAGCAGGAACATGAGCAGGCAGCTCGCAAACGAGTCGACAAATATCCATGGAGAATAGTAGGCGGTTATTCTCAGAGGTATGTCAAGGTGGCTCCGTACCGCATATTCGATACCGAGGCCGGCTACGGGCAGTATGAACGAGAGTATGAGTACATACTCGCAATATGCTGCAAACCGGTTGTTGAACAGCAGGCGGGGTACGGCAAATTCCAGATTAACATATATCAGCCCTAAGATAAACAGTGATTCAATCGCAAGAAGCAGAAAGAGTGAACCGTAGTCAAGCATGTCGAAACAATCGGTGAATATCGACACCAGATTGCCGCATGACAGCAGCATGCACATGAAGCCAAGGAGCAGATATGTCGGTATCTTGTTCACCTACCTTCGCTATTTGTACTCCTTCATTTCGTCGGGACGGAATACTATGGTCGCCGTCGCCGCGGGTGATGCGAGGAAATAACCCAGGCAGAAGTCACCTTCCCACATGCAAGGCCCGTTGCTGTCAGTCTCCAGCGCGACAATGTAGTCGAACATGTCATGGGATATAGGCGAGACAATCGCTGTCACTGTGTCGCCGTCAAAAAGCACTTTGTCCTCGTCCTCCTCGTCGGTATCCTTACGCGAAGTCATTATTATATGATTTATTATGCCGTCCACCGTATACATATCGGCGGTGACATTCCACATATACGGCTCGCCGTTGCGCAGCAGGCGTATCCAGTAACAGTCGTCGGCCGTGTCAGGGTCGGTCAGCGATACCTGCAATATGGCTACATAATCGTATGGCATCTTTATCCACTCGAATTCGAGCGCCGTTATCTCGGTCGGCTGCCGCATGGTGCACACGGAGCTGTATTTCTTGTCGCCGCGCATCACCTCCATGCGGTATTCGTGCCCCGTGATTCCCGCTATGTTGTCGCCGAATGTGCCGTCGTCGCGCAGCGGTAACGCGCGTGTGGAGCCGGCGGTAATATCGGTAAGCGTCACTGTGGCGTCGACCACCGGGGTAGTGTTCATCGCCTCACCCATCGGAGCGGTCTCGGTGAGCAGCACGGTTGTTCCCTCCTGCGTCAGATTGGCTTCGATTACGAGTTGCGGCTCAACATCATGATAGTGGAAATCAAGCTCTTTCTCACACGATGAGAGCATGACCGCCACGGTAAATAGAACTCCTAAGCTGTATATATATGATTTTATTTTCATTTTTTCAGAATTTGAGGGTGTAGGATACGGAAGGTACTATGCCGAACAGCGACTGCTGCACGGCGCGGGTGCCCGAGGGCTTCGACGGGTCATCCTCGAAATAGATGACAAACGGGCTGTAATGGCAGTAGGCATTGAAAACACCGAATGACCATATTGTGGTGAATTTGCGCCCCGTGCGTGTATATGTGGCCGAAAGGTCGAGGCGGTGGCTCGCCGGAGTCTTGTATCTGTTGCGGCCGGAATAGTAGTAGCAGGTGGTTCCGTTGAGTTCGTATTTTGCATCGGGTGCGGTGAGCGGTTTGCCCGACGAGTAGGTCCACGATGCCGAGATTGCCCATCGGTCGTTGAGATTGTATATGCCTACCGCGGCAATGCTGTTGCGGCAGTCGTTGGATGCACGGTACCACTGTCCGCCGTTGATTCCGGGTATTCGCGTCTCGGTTTTCGACAGGGTGTATGACAGCCATCCGGTCAGACGCCCTGAGTTCTTCCGCAGCATAAGTTCCATGCCGTAGCTGCGTCCTTTGCCGCCGAGTATTATGCTTTCGAGGTTGACGCGTGTGGTCATCGTCATTCCGTCCTTGTAGTCATAGATATTGTCCATCGACTTATAGTATCCTTCGGCGCTCCAGTCCCATGCGCCGTTGGCGGTCATTCCGGCGTAGCCCGCCGAATACTGTACGGTGTGCTCCGGTTTGACGCCTTCCGAAGTCAGCGCATACCTGTCAAAGGGGAATGTCGAGGTCGTGGAGCGTATGCCGTGTATATTCTGTGTGGTCAGTGAAATTCCGGCCTTGATGTTGTTGTTCTCATTGATGTTGAATTTCACGCTGCCGCGCGGTTCCAGGTTGATGTAGGTTTTCGACGAGAAATCCGGTTCATCCTCATTAATCGCCTCGAAGGCATGAAACCTTCTCCCCGAAAGGGATGTGAACGTGCTCAGGCGCGCTCCCGCCGTGAGTGATATCCGCTGTGACAGCGTCCCTTCGTAGCCGGCCCATACGGCGTTCTGCCATCCCGAGCGTATTTCCCGCTGGTGCGAGTCGTTGACAATCATTTCGGCCGATTTGACGCGCAGCAGTTCGCTGCGGGCTCCGAACTCTACGGCATGGTTGTCACTGATAGAGTATACGGCCCGTTCGTTGAGCGAGAACGACCGTATGTATTCCGTAAGTTTCTGGCTTGTGTCCATGATGTCCATGTGCGCGTCGGTGGTATAGTTGGTTGCGGCCGCGGTAGTGGTGAAATGCAGATTGTCACCGGCGCGGCTGCTCCAGTTCACGCTTCCCGCCACATTGCTCCACCGCATTGCCATGAGGTCGGAGATGGCGAGATTGTCGCGCGAGGCGAAAAACGATACGTCGACCATGTTGTTCCTGTCGGCCTTATACCTTATCTTGGCGTTGACGTCAAAGAAATTCATCACCGTGCTCTTGTACTCGGGGATTAGTTTGAGAAACATGTCGACATACGACCGTCGCGCGGCCACCGACATCGACAGCCGGTCTTTCACTATAGGGCCGTCGGCGGCGACTTTGGCATTCAGTATGCCTATTGTGCCCGAGAAATGATACTGCTCCATGTCGCCAGGCTTCATGTATGTCTCAAGCGCCGATGACGACGCGCCGCCAAGCTGTGCCGGTATAGGCCCCTTGTGGAGCACCGCACGGCTCATGGCATCGTCGTTGAACGTCGAGAATATGCCCATCATGTGCGACGGATTGTATAGCGTCATGCCGTCCATCGTCACGAGGTTCTGGTAGGCGTTGCCCCCGCGCACCTCGAATCCTCCCGCTCCCTCCGCCTCGTTGCGGACTCCGGGGAGCAGGGTTATGGACTTGATTATATCTTTTTCGCCGAACAGCTGGGGCGTCTGAGCAAGTTTCGTGAGTTCAAGATTCTCGCTTCCGAAACGTGCGCCCGAAATCCTTTGGCGAGCCGATTGCCCCGTCACAACCACCTCCTGCAGTTCCTGCGAGCCGATTGTGTCCGTATTTTCCTTTGCGGCCGAGGTCATCGCGACCAGGCAGCAGCATATTGTGAAATTGTACCTTGAAATCATTATTGTATATTATTATTTGTCTGTTGAAATCCGTTATTTTGCAGAATCTGCCATTTTTTCTTTTCTCGCATCGCTGCGCATTATGTATCCGGGAATGACAAGCGTGGCGATGATGCCGGCGATGAACACCGCCACGGCTGCCGCGCCCGACACGTTCAATATCGCCGCTGCCATGGCAAATCCGCCGATGCACGGCCCTTTGAGCCGCGGATAGTCGAGCATGAAAGCCGACACTCCGCACCACATCGCGAGTACAAGTATCACAATGAAATATGACGGATAGGAGAAATAGCATCCGGCCACCGCGCATACAAAAATGACGCTTATCACCATTCTTGACACCGAAGATAGCATAAGATAGAGTGAAGTAGGGTCGGGGAGTGCCGGTTTCTGGAATTTCACGTGTAGTGTCCCTGCAATCAAGGGCAGTGCGAGCCACAGCAACTGCCATTTTCCCATGTCGTCTATCAGCATCAGCGCAAATATCGCGAGTGCTATCGCTATAGTTGTCCATCCCCATATCAGCAGTGCCAGGTGTTCGACCGAGGCCACCTGCCTGCGGGTCAGTCGCACCTCTTCGTCAAATGTAAGTGTTTTGTCTGTCATTATGCTTCCGTTTTTGATTTCGATGCAAAATTACTGTTTATTGCGATATTATTTTGCATTTTGCGACGAAATAGCCTTGTTTTGCGATAAAAAATAAATCGCATTAAATGCATAAGTAACTGTTCAAAATTATTTTAATATTATGGCGAGAGGATTTTTCAGGTGATTTCCGGTGAGGAAGAAGGAGTGTAGCGAGCTACATGACTGATGACGAGATGGAAAGCGACGAAAAAGACTCCGACAGAATATTGAAATAATGAGAACGGTTAAAATGAAATAATTTTAAACAGTTACTTATCAATACAATACACTCACGTCCGTAAATCCGTCCGTCGCATTCATCCCCGATTAGCGTAAATAAATTTCAAAAACATTTATTTGATTTGATTATTGATAAATTCAGATAAAAAATGTATCTTTGTTGCAAAGTTTTGCTATAATGCCTAAAAAATATCGTGTTTTTTAGGTGTGTTTAAGTATCAACTTACATTTTATTTATCATTATTTACTTATTTTTTGACAATGAGAAAGTTAAAGAAATGGCTGCTTTTGCCTGTCGCTTTGCTGACGGTCATGCAGTCGAATGCGGCCTCGTTCATGGACGAGCGAACCGACTTCCGTGATGAAACAATCTATTTTGCCATGACTACCCGTTTTTATGACGGTGACCCCAAGAACAATGTATTGTGCTGGGATGGTGTCGCTAATCAGAAAGCGAACAACGACCCCGCATGGCGAGGTGACTTCAAAGGTCTTATCGAAAAGCTTGATTACATTAAAGCGCTCGGCTTTACCGCTATATGGATTACTCCCGTGGTTCAGAACGCTTCAGGTTTCGACTATCACGGATATCATGCGATGGACTTCTCGAAAGTAGATCTCCGCTACGAGAGCCGCACCGAATGGGGCTCCGAAGAAGATGTCGACTTCCAGGACCTTATCGATGCCGCTCACGCCAAGGATATCAAAATCGTGCTCGACATAGTGCTCCAGCACACCGGCAACTTCGGCGAAAACTATTTCTGCCACCTCTTCGACCGTTCACAGGATATCCGCAATCAGGCCAACATCGAGGCCAGTCTTCTTCCCGATCAGGAAAAACTCGGTGGTGCCGCTTACTGGGATCTTCCCAACTCAGGTGAGAAAACTCAGTATTCGGAGCGTTTCAAATATCTCAAGAACACCGATGGCCAGAACCATGACGACAAAAACTACTGGCATCATGTGGCTAACGCATGGAACTGGGACGATCCCAGCCGCTGGTGGGGTCAGATTGCAGGAGACTGTGTTGACCTGAACACTGAAAACCCCGCCGTTGTCGATTACCTCGTGAAGTGCTACGGCAAATTCATCGAGATGGGTGTCGACGGATTCCGTATCGATACCACGGGACATATCGCTCCGCTTACTTTCAACTCCGCATTCATTCCGCGTTTTGTTGAACTCGGTGAAAAATATAAGAACAAACGTCTCAATCAGGCTCCCTTCTACATGTTCGGCGAATGCTGCGCACGCTACGGTGGTGTAATCTACCGCGACCAGCATTTGCTCTCAAGCCATTACTACACATGGAAGTCTGACCCGTCGCTTGTGTCTGAATGGAACACCTACGATGCGGCGTGGTGGGCAAATCAGGTAGTACCTGAAGGCGCCGCTCCCCTGGGTAACATGCTTACCTGTCTCAAAGACCCCGGCACTGTACACGACTCAGACAACGTGTTCATGAAAAACGGTGAGTGGCATGAACCGGACTACTCACAGGCTTCCGGCTTCAACGTAATCGACTTCCCGATGCACTATAACTTCAACAGCGCCGGTCAGGCAGTGCGTATAGCTCAGGAAGGCGATCACTATTACAATGACGCATCGTGGAACGTAGTGTATGTTGACTCACATGACTACTGCCCCGGCCCCAATGATGGTGTGCGCTTCAACGGCGGAACGGCACAGTGGGCCGAAAACCTCTCGCTGATGTTCACATTCCGCGGTATTCCCTGTATATATTACGGTTCTGAGGTCGAATTCCAAAAAGGTGTGACCATCGACAAAGGTCCCGACTTGGCTCTCGCCAATTCCGGCCGCGCCTACTTCGGTGCCTACCTCGAAGGTGATGTCAATGCTTCCGATTTCGGCACATTCACCGCATCGGGCAATGTGGCTCAGACCCTCAACGGCGACCTGTCGCAGCACATCATCCGTCTTAACCAGATCCGTGCCGCTGTCCCCGCGCTCCGCAAAGGCCAGTACACCTGGGACGGCTGCTCTGCCAACGGCGGTTACGCTTTCAAACGCGCCTACAAAGACTCTTACGCTCTCGTAGCTCTCAACGGTGGCGCTACATTCACCGATGTTCCCGCCGGCACATACGTTGACCTCGTTACAGGTCAGTCATACACTCCCGCCGGTGGCTCTATCACTGTCGACGCTCCCCAAACTCAGGGTCAGCTCCGCGTGCTCGTAAAAGACTGGACAGGCGGTAAGGTCGGTGTTGACGGCAAGTTCATCTACACCACCTCTCCCGTGGCTCACGGTGGCAATCCCCAGTTCACTGACCCCGGCACCACCGAATACTACACCTACGACGATGCCATCGGTTCGGCCGCTGTAACACTCTCTCCCGCAGGATGCTCTTTCAAGACCGAGACAATGACCGTTACCGCTGCTCTCAACGAAACCGCAGAGAGCGGTTGGGTCAAAGTCGGCAACAACGCTCAGAAAACACTCATCCCCGGCACTGCCGAAGTCCTTACTATCGGTCAGGACATGGCATTTGGCGAAAGCGTGACCATCAGCTGGGGCGCTACTTCAACAACCGGCGAGACTTTCCAGGGCAACGCGGTCTACAAAAAAGTTGACCCCAATGCCACCATCACTATCTACGTGACCGGCAAAAACAACACCGATATCTCAGGTACCAACCTCTACGCTTGGAATGCCAACGGCAAACTGTTCGGCGAATGGCCTGGCAAGAAGCTGACAGAGACTGTAACCATTGACGGCCGTGAATTCTACTACGCTACTGTCGATGACTCTGAGCCCTTCGACGTAATCTTCAACCGCAACGGTGCGCAGACCGGCGATATCTCAGGCATCACTGAGGATACCTACTTTGAGTATGACGGCGGCTCGAATGCATCTAAAATCGATGTCAACGTTGTCAAGTCGCCTTCTGTTAAATTCTCGCCCAACGGCGGTTCGTTTGTTGATAATGTGACTGTCACTGTCACTGTCGCCAACGCAACCTCTGCATGGTATAAGATCGGAAACGGAAGCCAGACTGCAATTAACGGAAATACGACTACGTTCACTCTTGGCGACGACATGTCGGTAGGTGAGAGCGTGACAGTGACCTGGAGCGCATCTTCGGCTACCGAAACCAAGACCGGTTCGGCTACATTCACCAAGATTGAACAGCCTGTCGAGCCCGAAGGCATAACCGTTTATTATGACAATTCAGTGACCCGCTGGAGCTCTGTCAAGATACACCACTGGCCGGTAGATGCTACAGAGTGGCCCGGTGTGGACATGAAGATGGTAAGCTCTGATATATACGTATATACTTGCCCGGTCGGTACTACAGGCGTTGTATTCAACAACGGCGGCGGCGACCAGACCAACGACGTAGCTCCCGAACACGGACATATCTACAAAGGTCTCGGCAACCGTCAGTTTGAGGACGGCGGCCTGTTCATCTCAGGTGTTGACTCGATAGAGACTGCTCCAGAGCAGGAACCCGTAGAATACTACAACCTCCAGGGTGTACGCGTCATCAATCCCACGCCCGGTATATATATCCAGCGTCAGGGCAATAAAGTACGCAAAATCCGCGTAAACTGATTTTATGGGGGAACTCCATAATAAAATGACAATTCAATAGCGCATCGACTTGCGCTGGTTTTAACGGGGCCGGCATATATCCGAATTCTTTAAGGATATATGCCGGCCTTCTGTTTGTCTGTGTTTTTCCAGTAGTCCATAAACCATGACAGCCATGGAAATGTTACTCTCTAAAAAGGAATTACTAACGAAACAATAATGGCGATGCGACCTATAATAACCCGTTTTACAGATGACGACCTGTATAAATTCACCATGTGCTGTGCAGTTATAAAGAATTTTCCGAGGGCGCGGGTCAGATATGAATTTATCGACCGCAACAACACGTCGTATCCCCACGGATTTGCCAAGGCGCTGACTGAACAGGTCGAGATGCTCGAGGATCTGTCGGTCACCGAAGAGGAGATTGCATTCCTGAGGCGAAAAAGCTCGTATATACCAAGCTGGTTCTGTACATATCTTCGAGGCTTCCGCTACCGTCGCGACTGGGTCCGTATCAGCCAGGACGCATCGGGGCATCTGTCGGTCACATTCGAGGGGCTGTGGGCCGATACGATTCTATTGGAAGTAAAGATGCTCGCCATCATTTCTGAACTGTACTTCATCATGACGGGACAGGCGCGCAATGTCGATTACGGAGATTTCTACCGGCGTTCGTGCCGCAAAGCCGAGAGGCTGCTTGAGGCCGGTTGCGTATTCAGCGATTTCGGCACCCGGCGTCGCCTGTCGTTTGAAGCTGAGGATACTCTTGTCGCGGCCATGACCGACAGTGCCCGTTCGCGTCAGTGGGAAGGTTCTTTTGCCGGGACAAGCAATGTGTGGCTTGCTATGAAATATGACCTTACTCCCGTAGGGACAATGGCCCACGAATTTGTATGCGCGATAGCTGCTATGTACGGTCCGTTGATGGCCAACCATATAGCGATGGATTTATGGCGGAATACCTACCGGGGAGCGCTTGGCACATTCCTTTATGACACTTACGGCTGGGATATTTTCAGCCTGAATTTTTCGGAAGATTTCGCCCGCCTGTTCAAGGGGCTGCGCGTCGACAGCGGTGACAACCGTGAGCAGATGCGGCTCATCGCCGACAAATACCGTTCACTCGGCATCGACCCGCTGACAAAGCAGATTATATTCAGCAACGGACTGACCACCGACTCCGCAATCGACCTCAATCTCGACGCCGTGCGTTACTGCCGGCCGTCGTTCGGTATCGGCACGCATTTCACAAATGACTTTCCGGGCATCAAGCCACTCAATATCGTAATCAAACTGGTAGCAGCCAAAATCACCGAGCAGTGGACATTCTACAGTGATACCTGCAAGCTCAGCGAGGACCACGGAAAATATACCGGCCGACGTGAGGTTGTCGACAGGTTTCTGGAAATATTGCACATCAAAGAGTCTGAAAGAGTCTGCTCAGGCGCATGAGAATAACACCTCGTCTGCCACCGAAAAAGAAACGATGTAAATAACATCGACCTCCACGTGCGTCCACTCATGTTGTCGGTACGCCGGGCTTGCATCAAATAATCCTATGAGCCCGAATTGCATGTAATCCGGTATCATTCACTCAATGTATAAAAAAAAGTGAGGAATTGATTTCCTCACTTTTGATAGTTGCCTTGGAAGGGCAACTTTGGGGATACTTCATGAAACTCTAATTTTATAATTGTAACTATATTAAGTAGTTGCATATTTTAACAATTTTATAAAGTCGCAAAAAGTGCCATAAAGTCGCTTTCATTTGTATCAACTTTGTATCAACTTTTGAACTATAACATATACCTTTGCCGTTATTAGATAAACACTTATCGAAAATGGCGAAATCTGCATATACTAAATTCGTACTGCGAACCACCAAGAAAACCGGTGTTGCTCCTCTTTATACCCGCCGCGTAGGCTTCAACTCCAATCTTATGCTCAACACCCGCATAGAGGTTGACATCAAGACTTGGAATGACGCCATATCAACACCCGGTCGATGGAATACGTTTCGCGCAGGAGCAGGGAAAGAGCTTTGCGACAAGCTCGATGAAATGTCGGCTCAGATTGATTCCATCATCAATGACCCGAAGGGTTCAAAAGCGAAACTTGACAAAGCGATTGATGAACTCGCCCATAGAGAGCAACGAGAGTTTCAGGAAGCACAGCGAAAGGCTCAGGAGGAGGCAAAGCAAAAAAGAAAGGCAGAGCGTGAAGCCGAACAGCGGCGCAAAAAAGAAGAATTTGAAGCGATGTTGCGTCAGCGGGAAGAGTCGTTTACTGTGGCACTTGACGCCTTTATTGATGCGGCTCCTGCCCGAACATGGCATGGTAAACCAATCGGACTAAAAACCATCCAGCATTACATGCATCTGCGCCGTTATATCCGCGACTTCATGAAGAAGAAGCATATCACTGACATCCGGTTTGACGAACTCAATAAGTCGTTCTACTCTGATTACCTTTCCTTTGCCTATGGTGAGGGTTTGAAGCTCAATACTATCGGCGACCATATCAAAGTGATCAAAACGGTTATCCGCGACCAGCCTGTGCGCATACAATGTATGGCAGAGGAATTTCTTCGTTGTGAGAAACTGAAAGAGGAGTCGGAAAGCATCGCTCTGCTCGAAAGTGAAATTGAGCTGATAGGCAAAACAGGAGTTGCCAACCAAACGCCTCCGAACTGTACGCAATCAGTTCATACTGATGTGCTGGATAGGTGCCAGACACTCCGACCTCGAACGGCTCAATTACAACTCCATTCATGTAACAGAGGATGGAGAACGATATATCCAATATAAGGCGAAAAAGACGGACAAGGTATCGGTAGTAAAGATCTTGCCCGAAACTCAAGCAATCTTCGACCTATACGGTGACGGAAAGGCGATGCCGCGTGTAATCAGCAATTACTACTGGTGCGATAAAATCGCGTTAGTTTAGAAATCATCAAATAAAGAGA
>CAMWJS010000068.1 GCA_947174635.1 uncultured Muribaculaceae bacterium | reverse complement strand
AGCCGTGCGTCCCTACATCGCAAACCGAAATTTTGGAGTTCTGCAACACCCTCTAGCTATTGTTTTATATTAAGTAACTGTTCAAAATTATTTTGATATTATGGCGGAAGGATTTTTTAGCCGATTTTTATTGCGGAAGAAGGAATGTAGCGAGCTACATGACTGATGACGAGATAGAATGCGGCAGAAAAGACTCCGACAGAATATTAAAATAATAATGAGAATGGTTACTATAAAACAATTTTAAACAGTTACTTATCATCCTCTCGGAGCAGACAGAGGGCATTGCGCTGCAGGCCGGCGAGTTTGGTGCGTTTGATGGCCGAACGGCGCATTATTGCCGAAAACTCCTGTTGATTCATTGCGGCTATTTTTTCGGGCGTGAGGGTGCGCAATGCCTCGCGGGGATGAAATTCGGTGATGGGGGTGTCGGACAACGACCTGTTGTGCGGACATACGCGCTGGCACATGTCGCAGCCGTAGAGACGTCCGCAGAGGTCAACGCCTTCGGGGATGTCGCCGCGATGTTCGATAGTGAGATACGAGAGGCATCGGCGCGCGTCAAGACCTTCGGCTGTAAGCGCGCCCCCGGGGCATGACGCAATGCAGCGCAGGCAACCCGCACACTCCATTCCACACGGGCTGTCAGGCTCGAATGCCACAGTAGTGACGACACTTCCGATAAACACATAGCTTCCGGCTCCCGGCACGATAAGCAGCCTGTTGCGCCCCACGAACCCCACCCCTGCCCTGACGGCCCAATAGCGTTCGAGCAGCGGGGCAGTGTCGACGCATACGCGCGTCTCGCCGCCGAAATTATCCCTGACGCGCACCGCAAGCTGTTCGAGACGCCCGCGCACCACATCATGGTAGTCGTCGCCATGCGCATAGGCGGCTATACGGCCGAGATTGCCGTCGTTCTGTCCGGAATGATAATAAGGGAATGCCACGACTATGACCGATTGCGCCCCGGGGAGCAGAAGCTGCGGATTGCGACGGATTTCACGGTAATTCTCCATATACCGCATAGTGGCATGCATGCCCCGCTCAAGCCACTTCTCGAAATACGCAAATTCGGCATCGTCGACAAAGCCGGCCCGGGCTATGCCGCATGCCGCACCCCCCGCATCGGCCGCCCATTGCCTGACTGCCGGGACGTCGGCTCTCATATCACATCGGGATAGGGAGGAGTTCGTATCCTTCATTACGTAGCCATTCTATTGCCCGCGGGAGCACTTCCTTCATGTTGCGCTCGGCCTTGAGGGAGTCATGAAACACGATTATCGAACCGTTGCGCGCGTAGCGGCGGATATTGTAGAACACCTCTTCGGGCGACATCTTTATGCTGTAGTCGCGGGTGACGAGGTCATACATCACTATGTTGTAGTGATGCTTTATGGCCTTGGCCTGCGACCAGCGCATCAGTCCGTGGGGCGGACGGAACAGGGGCGAGTCGATAAGCCGGTCGGCCTCGGTGATGTCGCGCATGTAGCGCAGGAGCGTTGTCTTGAACCCCTGCAGATGGTGCATCGTGTGGTTGCCGTAGCTATGGCCGCGGCGCTTCACCTCCTCGCACAGATGCGGATATTTGCGCACGTTGTCACCTACGAAGAAAAACGTCGCCTTCACGCCGTAGCGGTCGAGGGTGTCGAGCACCCACGGCGTCACTTCGGGTATGGGGCCGTCGTCAAATGTAAGGTAAGCCACTTTTCGCTTACGCTTCTTTATGCGCCACACCGCCTCGGGGAAAAGAAGGCGGTAGAGCAACGGTGGCTGTTCAATCCACATAGACAGGATGGGAAACAGAATCGGACACGTGCGCAGGGCATCAGATGATGCCCTCGAGCACGCGTGTCAGTTTTTTATCAAAGTCTTTGCCTCCGGCCTCAGCTACAGCGGCTTCAAGAGCGGCTCCGTCACCTCCGTGCTCATGATACATCTTTATGAGCTGGTAGAGATAATAGGGCACATAGCTGTCGACACCCGAAATCTCGAGGTCATAGACCGTAATCTGCTTTCTTCTCGACGAGTTCTGCTCCTTGTCTTCTATAAGCGAATACAGGTAAGGCACATGGGGTGCGAAATGACTGATTTCGTCGAGCAGCACGGCGAGACCTTTGTCTACGACTGCCTCGTCGCCGAGTTCCTCGCCCAGGAGCAGGTAAAGCTGGCCGATCTGCTGGCCGATCTGCACCGAGTAAGGCGACAGACGCGACGGAAGTTTCTCCCGCATCAGGTCGAGCACCTCGACAGCCTTGCGGAAGCGTTCCGCTGCATATCCGGCATTGGCCTCGTTGACCGTCTCCTGATAGGAGCCGTCCTCATTCTCCGTCACATCGTACATCGCATAGATGCCTTCGTTGTAGAGAGCGTTGGCGAGGTCAATCATGGTGGAGCGGTGGGTAGTGACCATGCGGCGCACGGTTTCGTCGAGATAGACATCGCCGCCGGCATCGAGGCCGCCCCAGCGGAATTTGTTCATCACGTTGTCATACATCTTGTCGGTAGCCACGGCATGAGCCTGTCCGGAGACATAGCTTGCATCGCGGATGGGCGACACCTGATAGGCCAGACCCGTGTTGCGCAGATAGGGCGACAGGTTGAGATAATAGTCATCGGGAACGGTCATGGCGAAATAGGCAGGGCGTTTCCAGCCTTCGGCCGAGCCGTGGGCAATCATGTCGAGCGAAAGAAGGTCGCCGAGCGATGCCGAGTTTTTGTCCGACCAGTCGACAAGTATATAGTCGTCGGCTACGGCAGCCTCCTCGGGCGAAATCACACCCGCTTTGACGGCATCGGCCACCTCGACGGGGATATACATCTGCGGATACGACAGCATGCGCGTACCGTTGTATTCGGCAGCCGGGTTGACATAAAGGTCATTGAGGGCCGAGAACACATCGATTGCCGTAGAGTCATTGGCGGCGCCGTAGACATAGACCACCTGCATGCGGTCATAGGCATAGTCCTCGGGCTGAGCCTGGAATTCGATGGCCGGCGCATTGTACGACGGCAGCTTCTGGTGGTTGGCATACCAGTCGGTAGTAAGGTACGACAGGTTGACCACACGCACGTCGGTGCGGTAGCCCTCCACTTCCTGGGCATACCACAGGGGGAAGGTATCGTTGTCACCATTGGTGAATATGATTGCATTCTCGTCGAGCGACGACAGATAGTTCATACCGAAATCACGAGTGGTGTAGCGGCCTGAACGGTCATGGTCGTCCCAGGTCTGCGACACCATCTGCACCGGTACGAGCACGCCGGCCACACAAGCCACGGCGGCCGACACGCGGCGAGCTATCCTCGAGTTCTGCCCCTTGCCGAACAGCGAGCGGCAGAACAGCCACAGCCCGTAGACGCCCATACCAATCCATATCGAGAAGGCATAGAACGAGCCGGCGTAGGCATAGTCGCGCTCACGCACCTGCATCGGGGGCTGATTGAGATAAAGCACGATGGCAATACCGGTCATGAAGAAGAATATGAACACAATCCAGAACTGGCATATCCCCTCCTTGCCTCTGACAAGCTGCGCGGTGATGCCGAGCAGACCCATGAGCAGCGGAAGCATGTAGAACACATTGTGCCCCTTGTTTTCAGAGCCCTGGTCGGGGGGAAGCAGCGACTGGTCGCCCAGACGCGGATTGTCAAGGAACGGTATTCCGGAAATCCAGTTTCCGCGGTTGAGCTCGCCCTGTCCCTGCAGGTCGTTCTGACGTCCGGCGAAATTCCACAGGAAATACCGCCAGTACATGTAGTTGAGCTGATAGTCGAAGAAGTAGCGGAGATTCTGCTCGAACGTGGGCACGGCCACCTCTTCGCGCAAATCCTGACCGGGAATGCTGAACGTATTGCCGTCCTCGTCATAGTAGATGCTTACCTTCTCTGTCGGCAGAGACTCCATCGACTCCCCTATCCATCTGAGATAGCCCTGCGGATGTCCCGGCTGCTGCGAATACATGCGCGGGAACAGCATCGTAGGCACCATGTGGGGCTTGAGGCGCGGCTCCTGTTTCACATATCGGTCGGGCTGTCCGGCCTCGGTCTTGACAACCTTGTCATACGACGACTTGCCGTTGTCGCTGCGGAGCTCCTGCATAGGCTGCCCCTTTTCGTTATACACGATGGTGTACTCGGGGACAGATGCGAACGACGGGCCGGAGAAGAGAGGCGTTTCGCCATATTGCTCGCGGTTGAGATATGACGAGAGGGTGAACACGTTGTCGGGCGCGTTCTGGTTCATCGGCGGATTGGCCGACGCGCGTATCAGCAACAGTGTGTAGGATGTATATCCGATAAAGATAACCAGTATGCTGAGCGCCGTGAGCGTAAGGAAACGCACCGACAGCTTCCGCACCAGGAAAATATATGCCACAAGCGCCGCAGTGAGCACTAACGGTATCAGCAACGAGCTGCCTATGAAAGGTATGCCGGAAAGAACCACCGACAGCACGAACGAAATCTGTATCTGCAGCTTCGATTTCTGCCTGTAGAGCGACGAGATGCACCATACGAGCACGACGAGCAGTATCACGGCATAGACAAGCACGCCGATGTTATATCCAAGCCCGAGGGTGTTGACACAGAAAAGT
Source organism: uncultured Muribaculaceae bacterium (assembly GCA_947174635.1). Taxonomy (GTDB): domain Bacteria; phylum Bacteroidota; class Bacteroidia; order Bacteroidales; family Muribaculaceae; genus JAGBWK01. The sequence continues at coordinate 8,979 of CAMWJS010000068.1, read as the reverse complement.
TCGAAATACTGCGAGATTTCGATGAATCCGGGCACCAGTCCGTAAAGTATCAGCCCCACCACCACAAACGAGAGGAAGAGCGAGAAGAGGGAGAATTTGAATGTTATCGACTGCCTGTAGAACCAGCACATGGCGCACACACACAGCGCCAGAAGCGCGGCGGCGTAATATCCGTTGACAAGCAGCACCACGGTGACGGCTGCGACGCCGGCTGCGACCGCCCACATAAGAAGTGTGGCCACTTTGACCAGTGTCTTGCCGGGATTGAGATGCTGTGCCTTGCGGTAGTAGATGATGAGTGCAAGCGCCGGAATGGTGAGCAGATTGAGAAGATGCACACCGATAGAGACACCTATGATGAAGGTGACAAGTATGAGATAGCGGTCGGCATGCGGCTCGTCGGCACGGTTGTCCCATTTGAGTACAAGCCAGAACACCAGGGCTGTACAGAACGACGAGAATGCATAGACCTCACCCTCTACCGCCGAGAACCAGAATGTGTCGCTCCACGTATAAAGCAGCGCTCCGCACACTCCCGAACCCATCACTACCAACAGCTGCGACAGGGTGAGCGCTTCTTTCGACCGTCCCACCATCAGGCGTCTGACCAGATAGGTTATCGACCAGAACAGCAGCAATATGGTGGCCGCGCTGAGCAGTCCCGACATGGCGTTGACGGCCAAGGCATAGCTCGACACATCGCCGCCGGCAAAATTGATGAAAAATCTGGCAGCCAGAATGAAAATCGGGTTGCCCGGCGGGTGTCCCACTTCAAGCTTGGCTCCCTGTGATATAAACTCGGGACAGTCCCAGAAGCTTGCCGTAGGCTCAAGAGTCAGCATGTAGGTGACTGCCGCTATGATAAAGCAGAGCCAGCCTGCGGCATTGTTGATGACGTTATACTTCTTGTAGCCGTAAAGAGGCTTTTCACAAGAAGTTATCCCCTTAGCGGGGGAAGAAGTCGCTATACCCATAATAAATATGCGATGAAAAAAATATTATAATCTAATCCACAAATTTAGCCATTTTTTTTGTACGCCCAACTATTTTCCACGACCATAATTGTTAATAACTCGAAAAACCGGACAAAAACAGAAACAGAATAACAAAAGAACAAAAGCCTCGACAAAATCACAAAGTAAAAAATTGTGCTTTTGCCAAGGCCTTTGTGCCTTTGTTTATTGATGCCGCCCGGAGCGGATTATGTCGTTTTTATTTCACCACTTTCACCGACTTGCCGGCCACGGTCACGATGAACACACCGTTGGCTTCAACGTTGATGGGAGCGTTGGTCACGCCGGTGGCTACAGTGCGGCCCATCATGTCGACAACCTTGACATCGGTGCTGGCGTCGGCATTGGCTACGATAGTGTTGCCGTTGACGGTCACTTTCACATTGGTGTTTGAAAGGTCGGTTGAGATGTTGCCGATGCCGCTCAGCGACGGACCCCACGCTATAGCCGAGGCTTTCTCGTTGTTGAGGCTGACAGCCTGCACGCCCATCTTGTACTCTCCCATCTCATTGTAGGGGAGTGTGTATTTGTTGACGAACGGACGCACGGCGATATTCTTGTTCTCGGCAACCTTGATAAAACCGGTCACGGGGTCAACGGGGAGATTGGAGATAATCTTGCCCGAGGGCGACACGACCACGACATTGTAAGCGCAGTTGGGTGCGTCGACATCGTCCCACTCAACAGTGATAGTCTTGGCATCGGTATCAACCGAAGTCCTTACATTGGCGGGAGCTTCGGGAGCCACAATCTCTACATCGGTTGTGTTGTGCCACAGCCATTTGCCATGGCCCCAGTCACCGCTGTTGCCGGTAATCTCACGGTAATTCTTTCCGTCCATCTCGGCATTGTCATGTATCCAGGTATAACCTGTCTGGAAACGGTCTACGAGACCATTGCCCGTCATGTCGCCGAAGCACTCAAAACCGTCATTCGTATTGAAGCCACGGATAGGGAAATTAACCGAACGGGTATAGTTTCCACCCATGTCGCCATAATACATTGCGCCGTCCTGTTTGCTTATGTATATTATATCAAGGATATCATCTCCGTCGAAGTCGCGGACTACGAGCGACATACATTCCTCATTAGGAAGTCCGTATGCATCCATTGAGTCACCATAGTTGAAAATAGCTTCAGGGTCAGTCTCCGGATCATCGCCAAGGTTATTATTGAACAACAATGTTTTCCAGCCCAGACCGTGATCGCCATAACCTGCATTGATGAGGTCGAGATAACCGTCGTTGTTAAAGTCGGCAAGCTGAGTATTGCCGGCTCGCGTCAGATAGAAGCTGCCCGTAGGGTCTGTAATATCGACAAACTTGCGACCGCCATTTCCGTCAGGCTGATTGAGATATACACGGCCGTTTGAGCCACCCTCATAGATGCCGTCGCTCACCTTGTCAGCCCATCCGTCAAGCACAATATCAAGCCAGCCGTCATTGTTGATATCGGCCATTGCAACATTGCCGGCGACCATGAGGAACCAACCCTCAAGTTCTCGTGAAGGAATAAGAACAACCTTATCATCGCCTTCTCCTTCGGTCACTTCATTAGTCCATGTTCCGCCTTTGGTTTCCGCGATATTCATCTGTTCAAAACGTCCTGTGCCGTCGATATTGCGCCACAGTTGCACAATACGGCTCGGCTCCCCGGGGTCGGCACTCGGAGCGTTACCGTTGACCATTACATCCACATATCCGTCGTGGTCATAGTCTCCCCACGCTATTGTATTGAAGAACATAGCCCTACCTTCGTCGCGGTCGGCAATTATAACCGGAAGATTGCAATTCTGTTCGATTTCAAAACGACCGTCTCCGAGATTCTTATAAAGAACCATGGCGAATTTAGTGCCGTCGGAGATTTGGGCTATCATGTTCTCGGGTATACGGTCAAAGAAATTTCCCCAGTCATTGCCATCTCTTCTGCCACATACGAGAAGGTCTACAAGCCCGTCGTTATTATAATCGAATGTGGCATAGTGACCGTGCGAGGCCGGCATGATGCCGTGCTTTGGGTCAATCAGACGATGGTATTCCTTGGGGTTGCCCTCGTCGTCCAAACGGATATTGCCCTCTTCGTCCAGTTCATATTCACCGGTCGGCTCTGTTGTGATTATATCTTCTGTAAACGTACCGTCTCCGTTGTTGAAAAGCATATTGGACGACGACTGCCAGGAGAATAACCCGGGATGGTCATAATATTTCTGCGGTGCGGTACCGGAATAATAAATATCAAGATGGCCATTATTGTTAAAGTCGGCCATAATGCCACGACCCGATTGGATAGCCAACTTAAAATTAACCGAGTTAAGATTTAACTCCCACGTGGCCTCGGCGTTTGCGCCGATGGCCGTTGCAGCTGCTGCAACGAGCATTAGATTTTTGGTAAAATTTTTCATGTTATAATGATTAGGTTAGATTTTCTATCGCAAAAATCGCAATAAACCGTATATTCATACACAACTTTTGCGTCAGTTTTTACAACAATTGCTTCATTCGCATTTGCTGAAAAAGGTTGTCGCATATTCCTCAAATTTTACATTCTGAAGCAGAAACTGCATAAATTTAGGATATTTACACAAAAAAATACAGTCAGCACATGACTCCGACGCCACGTGCTGACTGTATTATAGAGCAAAAGACTCCGGAATGAAGAATCGGGTTATTTCACCACTTTCACCGACTTGCCGGCCACGGTCACGATGAACACACCGTTGGCTTCAACGTTGATGGGAGCGTTGGTCACGCCGGTGGCTACAGTGCGGCCCATCATGTCGACAACCTTGACATCGGTGCTGGCGTCGGCATTGGCTACGATAGTGTTGCCGTTGACGGTCACTTTCACATTGGTGTTTGAAAGGTCGGTTGAGATGTTGCCGATGCCGCTCAGCGACGGACCCCACGCTATAGCCGAGGCTTTCTCGTTGTTGAGGCTGACAGCCTGCACGCCCATCTTGTACTCTCCCATCTCATTGTAGGGGAGTGTGTATTTGTTGACGAACGGACGCACGGCGATATTCTTGTTCTCGGCAACCTTGATAAAACCGGTCACGGGGTCAACGGGGAGATTGGAGATAATCTTGCCCGAGGGCGACACGACCACGACATTGTAAGCGCAGTTGGGTGCGTCGACATCGTCCCACTCGACAGTGATAGTCTTGGCATCGGTATCAACGGAAGTCCTTACATTGGCGGGGGCTTCGGGAGCTTCAATCTCCATATCGGTTGCGTTATTCCAGATGAATTTACACCATGTCCAGTCACCGTCGATACCTACGAGTTCACGATAGTTGAGACCATCCATCTCGGCATTGTCATGAACCCATTTCCAGCCAGTCTCGAAGCGGTCGGCAAGACCGTTGCCTGTGAGGTCGCCGAAACATTCGAATCCGTCTTTTGCATCATTGTTGCGGATAGGCAGGTTGGGCGAACGGTCGAATGTGCCGGCCATATTGCCGTAATAGATAGCGCCGTCCTGTTTGCCTACATAGTGAACATCGAGAAGGTCGTCGCCGTCAAAGTCGCGCACCACAAGGAACACCTCATCCTCATTGGGAAGACCGTTCTGGTCCATGGCTATTCCCTCAACGAATATTTCCTCGGGGTTGATGTCATAGCCGTTGCCGAGATTGTTGTAGTAGAGGAACGTTTTCCATCCGAGGCCATGGTCGCCGTAACCGGCGTTGACGATATCAAGATAACCGTCGCCGTTCATATCGGCAAGCTGCGTGTTGCCTGAGCGGCAGAGGTTAAACATGCCGGTGCGGTCGGTGATGTCGACAAATTTGCGGCCACCGTTTCCGTCGGGCTGGTTGAGATATACACGGCCTATCGAACCGCCCTCATACACACCGTCGGCAGGCGTCGGACCCCATCCGTCGAACACCAGGTCAAGCCAGCCGTCATTGTTGATGTCGGCCATCTCCACGTTGCCCGACAGGAGAATGAACCATCCGTCGAGTTTCTCCGAAGGCAGGATTTCCACTTTATCATCACCCTCTCCCTCGGTGACTGCATTTGACCACACACCGCCCCATGTCTCGGCTATGTTCATGCGTTCGAAGCGGCCTGTGCCGTCGATGTTGCGCCAAAGCTGGGTGATGCGGTCGGGCTCGCCCGGCTCGGTCTTGACATTGATGCCACACAATACAATGTCTACATATCCGTCGCGGTCATAGTCGCCCCATGCGATATTATTGTAGAACATTATATCGGTGCGGCCGTCTTTTTCGGCAACCGTAACGGGCAGATTGCAATTCTGCTCTATCTCAAAACGGCCGTCGCCGAGGTTCTTGTAGAGCACCATGCAGAATCGGTCGTTCCACCAGTCGGTCTGCATGCTTTCGGGAATGCGGTCAAAGTATCCGGCATGGTCGTTACCGTCCCTTTTGCCGTATACGAGGAGGTCTACGAGTCCGTCATTGTTATAGTCAAAAGTAGCATAATGGCCGAACGCAGCGGGCATAATACCATGTTTGGGGTCGATATACCGCCATATTTCCTTGGGGTTGCCCTCGCCATCGAGGTCGTTGGGGTCGAACTCGCCGGTGGGCTCCTTAAGGATTATATCTTCGGTAAAAGTGCCGTCGCCATTATTGTAAAGCATATTTGAAGTAGGCTGCCAGGAAGCCAGTCCGGGATGGTCATAGTATTTCTGCCAGCCGAGGCCCGAGTAATATATATCAAGCCGGCCGTTGTTGTTGAAGTCGGCCATTACACCACGGCCACCCTGTGCGCCAAGGGTAAACTTGGCGGAGTTCTGATTGATCTCCCATGTCGCTTCGGCATTTGCACCGAGTGCTGCTGCAGCTGCTGCTACAAGCATTAGATTTTTGGTAAAATTCTTCATTAACAAAATCAATTGGATAAACGATAAAAATAATTAGGATTGTTTTTTTATCGCAAAAATCGCACTAATAACACAAATACGGCAAAATGGTTGCGCTTATTTTTAAAACAATTGCATCATTGGCCCAAATCGACAAATTTATGCACAATTCATCACATATCCCGACAGCACTGTAAAGATTGCTCCCTTAACGATTATAATAAATATCCTCTCTCATAATGGCACTTTCCGCACATTATTATATAAAGCGCGGATACCTGAAACGTTGAAACGCCGTACGAACAGAAAACAAACGGCCTGCCGCGGGAATTTGTCGGATATTCCTTTATTTTTAGCCGTCGGTAGAGCCTGATACAGCGCGTATGAAAGTGTCTTAACTAAATTTTAAACAAATTTTTTACCGAGTATTATAAATTATAGTAAATTTGTGAATGCTAAAACGCAAAAACGATGACTTACGAATATGACTATCTGGTAATCGGCGGCGGTATCGCCGGCATGAGTTTCGCCCTCAAAGTGGCAGAAACCTCTCGTGTGGCACTTATATGCAAAACCACTCTCGACGAGGCAAATACGGCGCTCGCGCAAGGCGGAGTGGCATCGGTCACCAACCTTGCCGTCGACAATTTCGACAAGCATTTCGAGGACACGATGATAGCGGGAGACTATCTCAGCGACCCCGAAGCCGTTAGAAAAGTGGTCAGCGAAGCCCCCGATCAGATACGCGAACTCATCGGCTGGGGCGTTGACTTCGACCGCCGCGACGACGGCGAGTTCGACCTGCACCGCGAAGGCGGCCACAGCGAGTTCCGCATACTCCACCACGCCGACAACACCGGCTACGAGATACAGCAGAGCCTCATTCGCCGCATCCGCGAAAACCCCAACATCGACATATTCGAGCATCATTTCGCAATAGAAATCATCACCCAGCACCATCTGGGCAAGATTGTGACCCGTCGCACTCCCGACATCACCTGCTACGGAGCATACGTGCTCAACGAGCAGACATCGACGGTCGACACATTCCTCGCCAAAGTCACCCTGATGGCCACCGGAGGCGTGGGTGCCGTCTACCAGACCACGACCAACCCCCTCGTAGCCACCGGCGACGGCATTGCGATGGTCTACCGCGCAAAAGGCACCGTCAAGGACATGGAGTTCATCCAGTTTCACCCCACGGCGCTCTATCATCCCGGCGACCGTCCGTCGTTCCTCATCACCGAGGCCATGCGCGGCTACGGCGCCGTGCTCCGCAACCTCAAGGGGGAGGAATTCATGCACAAATATGACCCGCGCCTGTCGCTCGCGCCACGCGACATCGTGGCCCGCGCCATCGACTCCGAGATGAAACAGAACGGCGACGACCACGTCTACCTCGACGTCACCCACAAAGACCCCGAGGAGACCCGCCGCCACTTCCCCAACATCTACCGCAAATGCCTCTCGCTCGGCATCGACATAACCAAGGACTACATCCCCGTGGCCCCCGCAGCCCACTACCTCTGCGGCGGCATCAAGGTCGACAGCAACGGAGAGTCTTCGATAAAACGCCTCTACGCCGTGGGCGAATGCTCATGCACCGGCCTGCACGGAGGCAACCGCCTGGCCTCAAACTCGCTCATCGAGGCAGTTGTCTACGCCGATGCGGCTGCACGCCACGCCTCACGGATGATAGGCCACTACGCTTTCCGCACCGACGTGCCGGCCTGGAACGACGAGGGCACACGCCACCCCGAAGAGATGGTGCTCATCACTCAGAGCATCAAGGAGGTAAACCAAATCATGGGCACATACGTTGGTATTGTACGCTCCAACCTGCGCCTCGACCGCGCCTGGAACCGTCTTGATATCCTTTACGAGGAGACCGAGAAACTCTTCAAATGCTCCAAAGCCTCACGCGAAATCTGCGAGCTGCGCAACATCATCAACGTCGGCTACCTGATTATGCGGCAGGCAAAAGAGCGCAAAGAGTCACGCGGACTCCACTACACCCTCGACTATCCACCCGTGCCCCACAACCCGCAATAAGAGGGTGTCCCGGGGCAGGCATTCTTGACATGACACACTATCTGAAAATCGCCACAGCCCTGATTGCATGCATAATGACAGCAATCACGGGCCACAGCGCCACCCCGGAGGCCGACGACGACCCCGACGAAGCGGCGCTGAAGCGCGTGCGGCAGAAAGTGTTCCGTGGCAAATATCACACCGTGATCGACGGCGACACGGTGATGATGCTCGTGTTCAACGACATCGACGTGTTTCCTCCGCTCCGGTTCAAAAACAAAAAAGAAGAGGAATTTTACTGGCGCACAGTCCGCGACGTGCGCAAAGCTCTCCCCTACGCCAAACTCATCGCAGAGACTCTCACCGAGACCTACGAATACCTCCAGACTTTCGACACCGAGCAGGAGCGCAAAGCCTACCTCAAAGAGATGGAAGATGAAGTGTTCGACCAATACAAGCCCCAGCTCAGGCGCTTCACCAAACAACAGGCAAAAATACTCGTCAAGCTCATCGGCCGCGAGACCAACCAGAGCGGCTACGACATCCTCAAAGCCTTTCTCGGCTCAACAAGAGCCGTATTCTACCACGGTTTCGGCAAACTGTTCGGCGTCAATATCAACAGCAAATACCAACCCGAAAAAAACAAAGACGACGCCACCCTCAACCGCATAGCCACCCTCATCGAGCAAGGCCGCCTCTGAATCTCCACCCCGCGGAGATGGTGTCGCATAACACTGAAAAATCACTCAAGCTGTAGGGACGCACGGCTCGTGCGTCCGTGTTTAATATTTGGCAATCAACACATTAGCGGCGGACGCACGAGCCGTGCGTCCCTACAGTTTGAGGTTATGCTACACCCTCGCGTTCCTGATTGACCGGGGCTGTCCCCCGCAAATCTCCACCCTATGCCTCCCCTCAGAGAGCCGGAGGCTTGTGTTTATGATTAACCGGGGTTCGCAGAACGCGGAGCGGGCGCAGACCCCGGCATCACATGCCGTCACTCTCGCAAAGCCCGGGAAGGGCGGACTGTGGTATGCTCCACACCATCCCGCCCCGCCCCCTATGCTACCACGGGGGCGGGGCGGGATGGTGTGGAGCATACCAC
>CAMWJS010000067.1 GCA_947174635.1 uncultured Muribaculaceae bacterium | reverse complement strand
AGCCGTGCGTCCCTACATCGCAAACCGAAATTTTGGAGTTCTGCAACACCCTCTTGGCCGGGTCGAGAAGTGCCATGCTGTGTGATGTTGCCGCAGGCATCATCAATCCGCCTCATATCGGGAGACCCTTATGTTTATGTAGATTGACGATACCTGCGGCAACGTTAACAACATCGTCAACAATATCGTCTGCGGCATCCCCGTTCATTATAATCCTCCGAAATCAGCTTAAGTAATCAACATTGGGGTGTACATGATAATGTAGCGGAGAGCCGGAGGCTCGGGGATTGTGATTAACCCCGGGCGGAGGGCACGGAGTGTCCCGTAGCCCGGGGAAACATGGCACTGTCTCACAATAGCCCCGGAGGGGCGATGTCATGGTATCTGCCACGTCGTACTACCACACAGTCCTCCATTACGTAAATAAAAAAAGCTGCGGAAACGCAGCTTTTCACTATTTTTTCTTCTCATCGGCAAACCGATTCGGAAACACCAGCTGTAACCGTGGTCGTCGCATGGAGCGTATTATCAGGAACGCGCCCAGCAGGATGAACGGAACACTCAGCCATTGGCCCATATTCAGCGTCATCTGCGACTCAAACGCCACCTGGTCGTTCTTGACAAACTCAATCAGGAACCGGCACGTGAAAAGTATCACAAGGAAAACACCGAATATAAGACCCGGACGCTCTTCCGCATTGCGCTTCCAGTACATCCACATCAGCAGTCCGAACAGCGCCAGATAGCACAGCGCCTCATAGAGTTGCGTCGGATGGCAAGCCTGACCAGGAAACTCCGAGCCCCGCAGATAGATAAAACCCCAGGGCAAATCGGTCGGATGACCATATATTTCCGAGTTAAACAGATTGCCTATGCGTATCAGCGCACCCACGAGTGCCGTCGGTATGACAATCCGGTCAAACGTCCATAACGGACTTTTCTTCGTAGTGAATATCGAAAACAGTATCACGCAGACTATGATGCCTATGGCGCCTCCGTGGCTCGCAAGCCCCCCCTCCCATATATATAATATGTGGAGCGGATGTTGCGAATACAAATCCCATTCGTAGAAAAAGACATGTCCAAGACGAGCGCCTATGATAGTGCCGGCTCCAAGCCATAGCAGAAGTATGCCGAGCCATTTTTCGGGCGCACCCTCATGGCGGAACATCTTCTCCACAATCTTGTAGCCGACAAGAAACCCGATGGCGAACATCAGTCCGTACCATCTGACATCAAGTTTTCCCAGATGGAAAAGCACCGGGTCGGCATTCCAGGTTATGGCTGCTGATATCGGGCTCATACGAGATGTTTTACCAATTCCTCACGGTCGCCGTAAAGCAAGTCTATCACGGGGATTTCAATCATGGTGTATGCTCCAGGTGCCTGACGCATTGCCGCGCGGGCAGTGCCTACAAGTATCTGGGCGGTCAGCGCCGGATTGTTGATCGACATGTTGAACTCGAAACGCTGGTTTTGCGTGCATCCCGATACGCCTTTGCGCACCATGTGCACTCCGTGTCCCATATCCTTCACTTCATCAACCGATGCCACTGCCATCACATGTGTCTCGTCAGAAGCGAAATAGGGGTCAGCCTTTACTGCGGCTGCCACATCTTCCAGCTTGGCGCCATCCTCAAGTTCCACATATACCATGCGGCGGTGTATTCCCGTGCCAAGGGGTATAGTCATTGAGAGTGCGTTCTTTACACCCGGTTTCGACTTCACGCATACGGTGTGTCCCATCGACATGCCGGGACCGAAATTGGTATAGGTGATACCTTTGGGCGCTGCAGCCTGCATCAGGGCGCGAACTATCGAGTCGCTTCCCGGATCCCATCCGGCCGAAATGATTGCTTTAGTCCCGTTGGCTTTGGCTATAGCGTCGAGGTTGCGTCGAAGTTCGGCTATCGAAGAGTGTATATCGTATGAGTCTACGGTGTTTATGCCTTTTGCAAGGTATTCTGCCGCATATTTTTCGACTTCGCGGGTCGGAGTGCAGAGTATCGCTACATCCACTTTGCCCAGTTCGTCGATGTCAGTTGTCACTTTGTAAGGTGCCAGCTCTGCGGGTGTGTTAGCCGTTGAGCGGCGTACCACGCCGGCTATCTCGAAATCCGGGGCTTCTTTTAGTGCGTCAAGCACATAATGTCCGATGTTGCCATAGCCGACTATGGCTGCTTTGATTTTTGTCATAGTTTATCTGTTTATAATTTTGTTTGTTGTAGGGAGGGTGTTGCAAAACTCATTCTTATCTTTCCGCGGTTAATTATCGCCTTGGGCGCTTTGCCCTGCAAAGAAACTGCGGCTACTACACTACTGATTGTCAGGATGCTGCGCTTAGTGGCCGCGGTTTTCAACCGCGGAAAGTTTAGTTCTGCAACACCCTCTGCGTCATCTTATGGTAAGTAACTGTTCAAAATAATTTTAAGCTTATTTTACCCTTTGACGATGCTTTCGGTATCGCGGGCTATCATAAGCTCCTCGTCCGTGGGAACGACTACCACCTTTACGCGCGACGCCGCTGTCGAGATGACGGTCTCCGTTCCGCGGGTGCGGCTGTTGAGCTCGGTGTCGATTTCAACACCCATGAATTTGAGCGGACGGCACACATTCTCACGCACTCCGGTCTGGTTCTCGCCGACACCTCCCGTGAATACGATGATGTCAAGCCCGCCCATCTCGGCCGCATACGCACCGATATATTTGACGATACGTTTCTCATACATCTCGAGCGCCATGTGTGCGCGTTCGTTGCCGGCCTTGTCGGCGTTCTCAATGTCGCGCATGTCCGACGACATTTCTGTAACGCCTGCCACGCCGCTCTCCTTGTTGATGATGCGCTGCAGGTCGTCTACCGTAAGATTATGACGCTTCATCAGGTATGTGAGCGCTCCGGCATCGATATCGCCAACGCGCGTACCCATCATGAGGCCTTCCGTCGGAGTCAGACCCATAGAGGTGTCCACACTCTTGCCCCCGTCTACAGCTGTGATAGAGCCGCCATTGCCTATGTGGCAGGTGACAATCTTCTGGGTTGCGGGGTCAACACCGAGTATCTCGCATACGCGGGCCGATACATAGCGGTGTGATGTGCCGTGAAATCCGTAGCGGCGTACACCGTCCTCTGTGTAGAATTTGTAGGGGAGGGCATACATGAACGAGCTTGCAGGCATAGTCTGATGGAATGCCGTGTCAAACACGCCCACCTGCTTCACGTCGGGCAGTATCGATGAAATCGCCTCGATGCCGGTGACATTGGCAGGATTGTGCAGGGGTGCCAGGTCATAGCAGTCCTTGATTTGCTGCATCACCTCGTCGGTAATCAACACGCTCTTGTTGAACTTCTCAGCTCCGTGCACCACACGGTGGCCCACTGCGTCAATCTCGTCGAAACTCTTGATGCATCCCTCTTTGGCGTCGGTCAGCAGATGGAGTATCGCGAGTACGGATGCCTTGTGGTCGCTTTTGCCAAGCTCGATTATCTCTTTCGACCCGTCAGGGCGTTTGTATTTCAGGAATGTGCCGTCGAGACCTACTTTTTCTACGCCGCCTTCGGCCATAGTGGAATCGTTGTCTGTATCTATCAGCTTGTATTTCACGGAACTGCTGCCGCAGTTGAGCACGAGTATTTTCATCTTGTTTTTTGTTATTTGGTTGGAATTATATATTGTCGTTGATCTCCGCCGGCTCTATTTGTTGCTTTTGATGCCGATGGCCTGGTTGCAGGTCATGATGATGGTCTTGTAGATATCCTCGGGATAGCAGCCTCTTGAAAGGTCGTTGACCGGAGCGGCAAGTCCCTGAAGCACCGGACCCACAGCCTCCACGTTGCCGAGTCGCTGCACCAGCTTGTATGCTATGTTGCCCACCTCAAGCGACGGGAACACCAATACATTGGCACGGCCGTTGAGTGGCGAATTGGGCGCCTTTTTATTGCACACGCTGGGCACAATGGCTGCGTCTGACTGAAGCTCGCCGTCAAGTATCAGGTCCGGATTCATCTCATGGGCTATGCGCGTGGCTTCTATCACCTTGTCTACGCGGTCATGTCGCGCACTTCCTTTGGTCGAGAAACTCAGTATGGCTACACGCGGCTCTATCCCTGCGATATCACGCGCAGTCTGAGCGGCCGATATCGCTATCTGGGCAAGTTCCGGAGCGCTCGGGTCGGGCACTACGGCACAGTCGGCAAATACAAGTATACCGTCCGTTCCGTAATTCAGCCCCTCGGGAAGAAGCATCAGGAACGCTCCCGACACAACGCTGATGCCGGGCTGCGTCTTGATTACCTGAAAAGCTGCACGGAGCACATTGCCGGTCGTGTTCATCGCTCCGGCCACCTGTCCGTCGGCATCGCCTGCTTTCACCATCAGGCAGCCCAGATAAAGCGGGTTTGCTGTAGTAAGGCGGGCTTCCTCCTCGGTGATGCCCTTCGTCTTGCGGAGCTCATAAAGCAAGGGAGCATACTTGTCTATTACTTTCTCGTCACACGGATTGACAATCTCTGCCTCCTTGATGTGGGTCAGATTCATGTCATTGGCCATGTGGTAGATCTCTTCGGGGTCGCCGATAAGTATTATTTTGGCGATGTCGTCAGCGATTATGCGGTCGGCGGCGGTAAGCGTGCGGGGCTCCGAGCCCTCGGGGAGAACTATGCGTTGCGGATTTTCTTTTGCGCAGCGTGTAAGGCGGTCAAAAAGTTTCATCTTTAGGTAATTTAATTGTTTAAGAGAGCGTTTGGATTAATTTGAAGTTTTTCCCTTTCGTTCTCTTGTGTTGTTAATACAGTTTAAATTCAAACACTATCTAAGTATCCATCCCTTAAGAATGTATGCTGTCGGTTTGAATATAATCCGTTTTTTATGTCGTTTTGTCTCTGAATTATATGCAATTCAACGCTTTGTTATTCGGTTGAAATAATAGGGGGAAAGCGTCAGCCTGACAATGTCACGCATGGTGTTGTCCCGACATAAGTCTACCGACTGCAAATTTACAACCTTTTAAAGAAAAAATGAGTCAAAATCATACAATTTTTTTTGAGAGAGCGGTTAGATTTAAATCAAATTAAGACTGAGAGAAATTTTTGTGGTAATCTATCACCCGCGTTCCCGCCATCCCATCAGTCCGACTCACTGTAATAACGTTGCAAGACATATAATATAGTTGCAAGACATATAATATATTGAATAATATATTGGATAATATATTGAATAATATATTGGATAATATATTGAATAGTATATTGAATAATATGATGCTGTTGTAGAACTATAATTAGTAGTAACGATTCGCAGCAAATTGTAGGGACGCGATTCAATGCTGTTTACTTAAGCATAACTTCATCGGAAAGCCGGAGGCTTGAGGGTCTACTATTAACCCCGGTTCGTAGACCGCGGAGCGGGCGCAGACCGGGGTAACCGGTAGCAATCATCTCCTGAGCCCGGGAAGGGCGGTGTGTGGTAACCATCTCGTTTACAGCCACAAATCGCCCCCTCCCGGGCTTATTGGGCGGGTGGGTTTATGGCCGGGGCCTGCGCCCGCTCCGCGGTCAAATTGAGCCATGAGACACCTTCTCCCCTTAAGTAAACAGCATTAGGCTGCACCCTGGAGCAGTCGCCAAATGATTGATAATCAATCTTCGAAATCGGCTGCTCCGGGTAACAGCCCCACATCATGTAGCCGTCAATATAAGTTTTGCAGCATCCGCGGAAAGTTCAGCCCTGCAACATCCTCCGTGAAATCTCCTCGCCCCCCCAAAAAAAAGAATAACGGAGAGCGAAATCCACGCTCTCCGTTATTCTTTGAAAGTTTCCTTTTGCCGGTTATTATTTGGTGATATTTACGCGGCGCTCTTTGATGCGAGCTTTCTTGCCGGTAAGGGCACGCAGATAATAAAGTTTGGCACGGCGTACTTTACCATACTTGTTGACTACGATTGAGTCAATGAACGGCGACTCGATGGGGAAGATACGCTCTACACCGATGTTGTCTGAAATCTTACGTACGGTGAAACGTTTCTTGTTTCCTTCTCCTGAAATACGGATTACAACACCGCGGTACTGCTGGATACGCTCTTTGTTACCCTCTTTGATGCGGTATGCGATTGTAATTGTGTCGCCCGGGCCGAATTCCGGAAATTGTTTTGCGGTTGCAAATGCTTCCTCGGCTACTTTAATCAAGTCCATTTTACTGATTTTAAAATGTTAACAACTGCGCAATATTCGCGAGCAACCTTGTCTCGCCAGAGATTACGCTTTTCCGACCGCAAAATTACAACTTTATCCCTGTTCTGCAAAATTTTATCTCAATTTTTTAAGTAACTGTTCAAAATTATTTTAATATTATGGCGAGAGAATTTTTCAGGCGATTTCCGGTGATGAAGAAGGAGTGTAGCGAGCTACATGACTGATGACGAGATGGAAAGAGACGAAAAAGACCCCGACAGAATATTGAAATAATGAGAACGGTTTATATAAAATAATTTTAAACAGTTACTTATTGTAAATACTCCCTGTTCTGCCGCCATTTGCCGTAAATGCACATGAAACGGAGCTCTCCCTCCTGCATAAAAAGCCTCTATGTCCGGTAATATATGACGACACACCCCCGCTTATGCCGTCGGTTACCGGCTTGCGGGGGTGTGTAAAAGGTTGGCAGTGTTTGCTTTGTCTTATCTTACTTTAAGGCGCTGGCCTATTTTTAGTGTTGTCTTGGTGTTGATGCCGTTGAGCTGACACAGACGACGCACTGTCACATGGTGCTTGGCGGCGATGGCTCCCAGCGTATCGCCCTTCTTGACCTTGTATGTGGCTGCTCCCGACGATGACTTGCCGCTTGATTTCGACGGCGAAACTGATGCCGCAGGCCTCGGATTGTTCTGATGGTACACCTTGGCGTATTCTGTATTCGCGGAAGGGTCATAGTTGCGGGCGTCCTGATAAGTCGCCTTGGTGAAAGTATAGGTGTCGGTATGTACCGTCTGGTTGGCGAAGTCGAAAATAGCTGCCGGGTTGATGGCATAGCCCATATAGCGGGTCTCGAAGTGGAGGTGCGGGCCGGTAGAGCGGCCGGTGTTGCCTCCGAGTGCGATCGGGTCGCCCGCTTTTACATATTGGTCAGGCTCGACAAGGAATTTCGACAGGTGGCCGTAGACGGTCTCGAGGTCATTGGTATGGCGGACTATGACATAGTAGCCGTAGCCGCGTCGCTCGAAGTTGGTAAGACGTACGCGTCCGTCAAATGCGGCGCGGATGGTGTCGCCGATATACAGTTTCAGGTCCACGCCCTTGTGCATGCGGCGGAAACGCTTGCGGTAGCCGTAGGGCGACGTCACATATCCGGGGTGCGGCATGCAGAATTTCGATACGTCGATAGTGTGGCTGTCGGGTACATCCATGCCTGCGTAGGCATTGACGAGCTTCGAGTCCCATCCTTCGGTGTATATGTCCATTTCCGGTTCCTCTTCGTTTTCGAACAGGTTGTCGAGAAATTGCTGTGTGGTTTCTACTTTTATCTGGTTGTTGATGTTGACCTGTCCCGCTATGAGGTCGCGGTGCTGGTCGGTGTGCTCTCCGGGGAGACGGTAGGTCTGTGCATCGGCGCCGACCCATGTTCCCAGTATTGCTGCAAGCGATGCAAATGTTTTTGCGATTGATTTAAGCTGCATTATTTCGTGAGTGTGAAGTTAATGTAGGTTAGTCAGTTATTTCATCGTCGGCATACAGATATTGAAGTGTCGCCGGTTTGTATTCAAATATTTCGTCAGGCCGGAAAAATCTGTCTATTTCGGCCGACGCGCTTTCTGCCGAGTCTGAGGCGTGCACTATGTTCTCTTGTCCGCTCATGCTGAAATCGCCGCGTATGGTGCCCGGAGCCGCATTGCGTCCGTTGGTCGGCCCTGTCATCTGGCGCACAACAGAAATGGCGTCCTTCCCCGACACGACCATTACAATGACCGGCGATGCCATCATTGACTGCAGTATGCTGGGAAAGAAAGGACGGTCGGTCAGATGTGCGTAATGGCGACGGAGTATATCCTCGTCGAGCTGCATCATTTTCATGCCGTTGATCTGAAGCCCTTTGCGTTGGAAACGTTTTATGACATCTCCGACAAGACCGCGCTGCACGCCGGAGGGCTTGATGATGATTAATGATTTTTCCATTGATTTCAGGTCATTTTTACGGAGCCGCTCTGTAAAGAGTAGTGACCTTTATGGTGTGACTCGTGGTAACAGATACCTCAAATTTACGCACTTATTTCGAATTATCGAAATATCAGGCAATTAAAAAATGTAAATAAAGTGCAAATGATTTGAATAACTCTTCTAATAGGCAGAAAATCAATGTTTTGTAAAATTTATGTTTTACAACATAAATTCAAATGTTGTCAACTTATGAGGCTGAAATCTATTTTACGGTCAAATATCAGATTGATAAGACGTGACAGCAACGCATGTGCCGGGCTGGAAAGCTCCGGGTCGGAGTCAAGGATGCTGTCGGCGGCGTCGCGGGCCATCTGCACTATCTGGCCGTCCGAAGCCAGTGACGCTATGTTGAGATTGAGCATCATGCCGCTTTGCATCGTCCCCTCGATGTCTCCCGGTCCGCGCATCTTGAGGTCGGCCTCGGCTATCAGAAATCCGTCGGTGGTCGATGTCATCAGCTCAAGGCGTTTGCGTGTGTCGGCCGCGATTTTATGCTTTGACATCAGCACGCAATAGCTTTGCCCTTCGCCTCGTCCCACTCGGCCTCTGAGCTGATGGAGCTGCGAAAGCCCGAACCGCTCGGCATTCTCTATCACCATCGTGGTGGCGTTCGGTACATTCACGCCGACCTCGATTACCGTGGTTGCCACGAGTATGTCGGCCTGATGTGTGGCAAACAGGTTCATCTGCCTGTCCTTTTCCGCCGGCTTCATCTGTCCGTGAACAAATGCCACCCTGTACGACGGGAACGTCTCCCGTATCATTTCATACCCCTCCTCAAGACTTTTCAGGTCAAGCTTCTCGTTCTCTTTGATAAGAGGGTAGACGATATAGGCCTGTCTGCCGGCACGCAATTGCGCTCCGATTGATTTGTAGACATCGTAACGACGGTCCTCGTAGCGCAGAAGCGTCACTATCGGTTTGCGCCCCGGTGGAAGCTCGTCGATTACCGACACGTCAAGGTCGCCGTATATTGTCATCGCCAGTGTGCGCGGTATCGGGGTCGCGGTCATCACAAGCACGTGCGGCGGCACTGCGGCCTTTTTCCAAAGTCGTGCCCGCTGCACCACGCCGAACCGGTGCTGCTCGTCAATGACTACGAAGCCGAGCTGCCTGAACTGCACGCGGTCTTCGATGACGGCGTGTGTGCCCACAAGTATGTGGAGCGAGCCGTCGGCAAGCTGACTGTCTATCAGCTCGCGTTCTTTCTTGCGGGTCGAGCCGGTCAGGAGTTTGACGTTGATGCCGATAGGCGCCACAAGTTTTGACAGTGTCTCGTAGTGTTGCGTCGCGAGTATTTCTGTCGGAGCCATCAGGCATGCCTGCGTGCCGTTGTCAAGTGCGATCAGCATGCACAGCAATGCCACGAGGGTCTTTCCGGAGCCTACATCGCCCTGGAGCAGACGGTTCATCTGTCGCCCCGAACCCATGTCGGCGCGTATTTCCTTTATGACTCGTTTCTGGGCTCCGGTAAGCTCAAACGGCAGTCTGTTGAAATAGAAAGAATTGAAATATTCCCCTATATGGGCGAAACGGAGGCCGGCAAGCGATTGTTTCCTGCGGCGGGCATATCGCTGAATATTCAGTTGCAGCAATAGCAGTTCTTCGAATTTCAGTCGTAGCCGCGCCTGTTGCAGCAGTTGTGTCGACGCCGGGTTGTGCACGATGCGCAGGGCGTCGAGGGCGCCGGTCAGACGGTATTGGCCTGCTGTTTCTGCCGGAATGGGGTCGTTGAGTATCTTAAGCGATGACAGGGCTGTCTGTATCCATGTATGGAACGTACGTGACGAGATGCCGCGGTTTCGAAGTTTTTCGGTGAGCGGATACACTCCGCGCATCCCTGTCGTGGCGGCTATCGATGCCGTTGTGTCTATCTCTGGATGCACTATGTTCCAGCGGTTGTTGAACAGGTTGGGCTTTCCGAATATGATATATTCGTTCCCCGGTGCGTATGCTTCCGATATCTGCTTGATGCGGTTGAACCAAACTATTTCAATCACACCCGTGCCGTCGGAGAAGAGTGCCACAAGCCGGCGTTTGGCTCCTTCTCCCTGCTGGGCAAACGATACAAAACGTCCGCGTAGCTGCACGTAGGGCATCTCGCCGTTGATATCGGCTATGCGGTATATGCGCGAACGGTCGATATAGTGGGTAGGGAAGTGGTGAAGCAGGTCATAATAGGTCTTTATGCCCAGCTCCTTGTCGAGAAGTTGCGCACGCGCCGGACCTACTCCCTTCAGATATTTTATGTCAAGCCTGAATAATGAGTCCAAGTCGGTGAGGTTTAGCTGTTAACAATGGGTTCAGCACTCTGTGGTTTGACTCAGGTTGAGCAGGGCCTCGGCTATCGCCATGTCAATGGGGTTGGTGACTTTGATATTGCCATGCTCACCGTCGATAAGCGCTATTTTCCCGCCGGTGACATTCTGCACCATAGTGGCGTCGTCGGTGACGGAGTGCCTGCTGTAGTCGGCAAACGATTTTCGCAGTGTGCCGATGGTGAATGACTGCGGGGTCTGCACGGCTACATATTCGCTTCGCGCCACGGTAGCGCTGTCGCCGTCGGCTTCGATATGCCGCAGCGTGTCGGTGACCGGCACTGCGGGCACGGCGCCTGCATATCCTTCAGGTATCGATGCCATGCGGCGTATCAGAGCCTCGCTGACGAGCGGACGCGCCCCGTCATGTATCATGACTACCGTGTCGTCCGGACAATTGGCAAGGGCGCTCAGCGCTTTTGCAAGAGACTCGGTGCGCGTGCTTCCGCCGAATGTCACGCGTGGCGATGCAAACCTCTCTTTTTCGCACAGAGATTTCCATAAGCCTTCCATCGCGCGGTCTATCACTACGAGTAAGTTGTCGGCCGGAATGACTTCGGCAAACCGGTCGATGGTGCGCATAAGCAACGGCCGGCCGCCCAGATTGCAGTATTGCTTCGGCAGGCTCGCGCCGAAACGGCTTCCGCTGCCCGACGCAAGTATGATGACTATGTTTTTGTCTATTCTTTCCATAACAGGTTTCTTAATGCAAATATACAAATTATTGCCGATAAGCTGTCGGTAAGTATAAAATAAAAAGGAACTTCGTCTCGAAGCTCCCTTTTATGGTTTCCAATAGGTACAATTTCTAAGGTAAAAAAGATTGTTTTAGGTTTGTATTGCAAATGTCGGTCGAAATATTGTGTAAACCAAACAATTTTATATGTTATCCAACATGTTTTTTGCTCTTGTGATTTTCAATATGATGCTTTATGTTGGCGTAAAGTGCAAATATATAGTGTATTATTATAATTATACACTATCGGGTTGCGATTGTGAAATAATGTTAAAATATAGACCGAAATATGAATTTGGTCACTTTTTTTGACGGAATTGACGGAGAGAAAATCTGTCTCCGTCATAGTATCCGTAGCTGAAATATTTGAGCCAGTCGCCAAGTATTATCACTTTCGAGCCGTCGGAAAGTTTCTCGTCAATCATGACATGGCGATGTCCGAATACGAAATAATCGACCGGATTTTGCGGGTGGGCCGACTGCCATTCGCCGGCAAACGCAGCAAACGGGTCGGTCGTAATGTCAAATTCCGGCAGTGCTTTCTCGTTGCTCCTGCTATGGCTTGACCATCTGTGTGCGAACGGAATAGTCCATCGCGGATGTATCGCGGCGTATAGCTTCTGACAGATGCGGTTGCGGAATACGCTGCGTATGAGCCTGAAACCGCGGGGCAGCTTGCCAACACCATCGCCGTGCGATATAAGAAACCTCTTGCCGTAAATCTCCGTCTCCAGCAGTCCGTCCACTATTTCAATCCCGATTTCATCGCGCAGATAATCAAACAGCCATATGTCGTGATTGCCTATGAGCCATGTGATTTTCACACCTTTGTCGGCCAAAGCGGCCAAAGCTCCGAAAAATCTGACATAGCCGCGCGGCACAACCGTACGGTATTCAAACCAGTAGTCGAGTATATCTCCTACAAGATACAATGCTTCCGCGTTGTCTGCGATGCTGTCGAGAAATTCCACCGCAAATCGCTCTCTTTGTCGTGACATAGGGTCGTAAGTAGAGCCGAGATGCAGGTCGGAAATGAAATAAATCGGTTTTTGAGGCTTCATAGTCCCGTATTACAATCTATTTTACGGTTTATATTTGTGGATTGTAATGACCATATATACAATAAGTTGTATTTCTATAGTCTATATATTCACATATTACATGCGGTGATGTCGGTTTATAACAGGCCAAGCTCGAGTTTGGCTTCCTCCGTCATCATGTCTTTGTTCCATTCCGGTTCAAAAACGACATTTATTGTTACCGATTTCACACCGTCGATTGACTCCAGTTTGTAGCGCGCGTCATCCACGATAAAATCAGCCATAGGGCAGTTGGGCGCTGTCATAGTCATGTCTATTACAAGATTACCCTCATCGTCAAGGTCGATTTTGTATATCAGCCCGAGGCTGTATATGTCTACGGGTATCTCAGGGTCATAGACCATCTTGAGCATGGATACGATTTTTTCCTCTGTATTCAAACGTTCTTCTGATGTCATGATTTGAAAAATTTGATTTGAACTACAAATATACAATTTAGAATTATTATATTTGCACATTATTATTTTATAACTGAAACTTTTCAACCAAAATAATTAAATATGAAAAATTTTCGTCACCTTTTTGTTGCCCTGATGTTGGCAATGGTGTGCGCAGCGGGAGCACAGGCTCAGTTCCGTTTCGGTGTAAAAGCCGGTGTCGCTGTCAACAAATTAAGTTTTGACAAATCCACTTTTGACTCTGACAACCGTGCCGGATTTACAGGCGGTGTAATGGCGGAGTTTACCGTTCCGGTGATTAATCTCGGATTTGACGCATCGGTTCTCTACGCACAGCGTTCGGTCGATGTATATGACAATGCCGGCAATGTATACAATACCGACCATAGAGGATATATCGATATTCCTATCAATTTCAAGTGGAAAATGTCGATCCTTGGCACAGGTAAAATCATCGCTCCCTTCCTTACCACCGGTCCCGACTTCTCGTTCCTTTGCTCGAAACAGAATTTCAAGGATGCATGGAACAGCCGCAAATTTGACTTTGCCTGGAATATAGGCGCCGGTGTGCAGCTTCTCAATAAAGTGCAGGTTGCGGCAAGCTACGGTTTCGGCCTTACCAACTCGGCCAACGCCCTTCACGGCTCAAATGCGGCTGAAGACCTTAAGAATCTTAACTTCAAAGGTAAAAACCGCTCGTGGACAATCACTCTGGCATATCTGTTCTGATAGCGCCGTCGACTTATAATAGATTAAACAACAATCCCTGCCTGTAATTGGTTACCGGCAGGGATTGTTGTTTACTGTATACATTATTTATAATAATAAGAGCCGGTTCGACAATAAATGTTAAACGCAGAGCGGTCAATCGTCGAGCGAT
>CAMWJS010000066.1 GCA_947174635.1 uncultured Muribaculaceae bacterium | reverse complement strand
TGCGGACGCACGAGCCGTGCGTCCCTACGTTTTGGAGTTCTGCAACACCCCCCCCTACTACGCTACTGATTGTCAGGATGCTGCGCTTAGTAGCCGCGGTTTTCAACCGCGGAAAGTTTAGTTCTGCAACACCCGCCCCGGGAACCATCATTGGGTCGCGACCCAATGATGGTTCCTTTTGCATGTCAGCGTGGGGTTATTGTGTAGGTGGTTGCTGGGGTTGTGGGGAATTGGATTGGGGTGTCGGGGGTGGTATTGAGGGTTTTTACTGTGCCGTCGGAGGCGGTTACTGTTATTGCTGTGGTTGACGGCCAGGGGTTGTGGATGCTGAATGTGTTGCCTTTTTCGCTATGGACGGTTACGGTGTCGACTTTGCCGGCAGTCAGGGATGCGGATACAAGGAATGCGCCGCGGGCACGCAGGGTGGAGAAGGAGGCGTCGACATCCGTATCCCAGTTTGGGAATAGGCGGACGAAGCCGTCGTAGCTCTGCATCAGACACTCGTTGATGACAGCGGGGAGGGCGAAGTTTTCAAACCAAATGCCCATCGGAGCCATGTACATGTAGTCGGTGAGGTCGTCGTAGCGTCCGCCGATTTCGAGAAGGGCGTCGGTGACGGTGGAATTGGGGAGCGTGGCGTAGCGTATCTGGCGCTTGAAGGCGTCGAGGTCGAGCATGCCCATGCGGGCACGCTGCATGTTCAGGAACACGATTTCGTTGCCGCCCTCGTTGCGGTGGGCGTTGATGGTGTTTGCCACGAGCGCCCTGATACTGTCGGGAGAATGGAGGCCGTACTCGTTGCCCGGGAATACGACCGACAGGTTGGCGGGGACGTTGTAGACGATGTCGCCGCGCTCGCCGGGCACGGAGGTGAGTATGGTGCCGTAGCCGTCGGCAGTGGCGGTAGAGTAGTCGGGCATGGCTTTGAGTATCTTCCTGACGTCGGCCACAAGCTGTTTCTCCTTTTTGCCGAGCTTGAGGATATCGACAGCCTCAAGGTAGGCGTTGAAGATCTGTTTGGCGAGGGTAATGTCAATCTGCGTGTCGTAGTTGTATTTAAATCCGGGCTGCAGACCGTAGAGTTCCGGCGGGACGGAGGGGAAGATATGATACTTGCCGTCGTCGAAACGGCCGGAGCGTGCTTCAGGACGCGACATATAGTCGACGAGGAACTCCACTGCGGCTTTCATAGGAGAGAAAGCGCGGTCGCGGAGGAAGGCGGTGTCGCCCGAATAGAGATAGTGCCACCACAGCCCCTGCACCATCCAGGGAGTCTCGAACACCTCCCAGCCCCAGTCGGGCACGGGATAGGGGTGCATGGACATGTCGACGGGATAGGCGGAATGCGGGAAAAACGCGCCCCTCATGCCGTAATACTCTTTGGCCCAGGCGGTGCTTATGGGCATAAGGTGGTCGACAAGGTCGACGTAAGCGAGGTTTTTGTCGAGATGGTTGGATGAGAACGTGAGCCAGAAAGGCTGCTGGGTGTTGTAGTTGAGATGGTAGTCGCCATGCCATGCGGTGCCGATGTTGGAATAGCTCCAGTTGGCGAAGATGCCGGGGCATATCACACCTGGACGTACGGCGCAGTTGAAGAAGTACATATTGCGGTACCAGATGCGTTCAAGCTCCTTGTCGGCGAGACTTACCGACGATGCCGTCCAGAAATCGTCCCACGACTTTTTGTTTGCGTCGAGGCATGCGGCACGGTCGGCCACATCGGGGGCAAAAGGTGCTGAGACAGCCTCGCGCACATCGGCTTCGGTGCCTTCGGAGAGAGATACAGCCATATAGAACGGTGCGGCGGAGGGAACTATGTCGCGTTCAAGAGCGCCGAGAGGGATTTCCTGCCCGTAGATTGAATGGCGCACACCGGTGACGAGCTCGGGATTGCTCCATGTGCGCAGGGCGAAAGCCTTGTCGCGGTCAGAGGGTGTGCAGTCCTCATTGCGGGGGAGCAACTGGGAGAAGCCGAGAGAATGGCCGCCGCACTGTGTGAGCTGATAACGCGGCATATCGCCGGGAGTGGATGGGTCGGGCAACAGCCTTACTCGATTGAAACATGAGGGGACAGGGCGTCCGTCGGAGTCGACGAGAGCCAGCCAGAGAGTGTCGTCGGCCATCGAGACATCGACGAGCAGACTCAGAGTACGGCCGTCGCGCAACAGACTGACGGTGCATTGTCCGGTGGAGATATCCACCGAATGGCCGAGCAGCTCGACCTCGCGGCGGTCGAAACCGAGAATAAGGCTTCCGCAGGGGAAGGGTCGCGGATAGGGGCTGCGGTAATTGTCGGCGGTGAGATTGAGATAATCGGAAAAGAATCTGTCGTGATGGATAGAGGGGAGAGAGTCGGAAAGCATGGCGGCTTTCGCGAAAATATCGTCAAAGGTGCCGATTTTATCTTTATAGTTTTCAGTCACGCGTATGTCCCAGACGTTGTTATGACCGAAATGGAGCACTACGGCGTCGGGGCGTGTGCGCACTACGACACCCATCGCACCGTTGCCAAGGAGCGCGCCGTCAAAAAAGCCGACAGCGGGAGAGTCGCGCACTATGGAATGCCGGGCGGCAATCGCGGATGCATCGCCGGAAGCGGCGGAAACGTTGACAGACGCTGAGACTACAGCGGAAAGAAGCAGAAAGAATAGAAATCGTGTCATGATAGTTTATGTCAGGTTTTGTTGGGCTGCAAATATAGTGAAAATAGATTGAAATTGCGTCGGCCGAAATCTATTTTGAGGGTTTTATTGTTAAGTATAATGTAAGAACTGCGGCAGGCGCGATTGACACAGGGATGGCGCGCCGGAGTGTAATTTTGCGAAGTATTAACGTTTTAACTGTTATAGTTATGAAATCGATACTGTCAAATGTGGCAATAGTGATGTCGGCTGCCGCGCTGCTGCCGTCATGTCATGGAGAGAAACAAGCTACCGCCCCCGAAGTGATAAGGGTGGAGACCGCAGTGGCCGGAGAGTCGGACATGTCGACGTCAAGGAATTATACGGGCACGGTGGAGGAATCGAGCGGCACAGTGGCAAGTTTCACGGTGCCGGGCACGGTGCAGAGCGTGAATGTGTCGGAGGGAGACTATGTGAAGAAAGGACAGCTGATAGCGAGCGTCGAGGCCACGTCGCTGAAAAATGCCTACGACATATCGAACGCCGCGCTGGCGCAGGCACAGGATGCATATAACCGCATGAAGATGCTGCATGACGCCGAGGCGATAGCCGACATCAAGTGGGTGGAGATGCAGCAGACACTCAAACAGGCACAAAGCGCCGAGGCGATAGCCCGCAAGACACTCAACGACGCTTATCTCTATGCCCCGCTGTCGGGCTACGTATCGGAAAAATATGTCGATGCGGGTATGACGGCAGCCCCCGGCTTGCCCGTGGTCAAGATTGTCAGCATCGACCCGGTGAAAGTAAGCATCTCAATACCTGAAAACGAGATTTCCGCCATACCCGAAGGTGGAGAGGCCGAGATTACCGTATCGGCATTAGGGAACAGGAAATTTACCGGCAAAATCATCGAGAAAGGTGTATCGGCCAATCCCATCACACGTTCGTATGACGTGAAGATGACGGTTGAAAACCCTTCGGGAGCACTGCTTCCCGGCATGATATGCGACGTGAGCCTCAACACCGACTCAACAAGCCGCAGCCTCGCCGTGCCGCTTGACGCTGTGATGCTCGCCGCCGACAACAGCCACTATGTATGGCTCGACTCGGCAGGCTACGCGGTGAAACGCACGGTCGAGACGGGCGAACTGACCGGCGGCGGCATCGTAATCAACAGCGGCATAGCCCGCGGCGACACGCTGATAGTGAAAGGCCAGCAGAAAGTGAGCCGCAACTCGAGGGTGACGGGGATTAAATAAACCCGGGGGATACCGTGGTTATTAATGCGGTTGTTAATGCGATTGTTAATGCGTTGATTACTGCGGTTATTAATGCGATTGATTGCTGCGGGGGCGAGACGCCCCCGCCCCGGCTACCGCCCTGTCAGTTAGTTAGAAATTAATAAGTGATTATCAAAAAGAGATAAAAATGAGTCCTCAGAGTAAAGGCGGCATCGTGGCGTTCGGACTGCGCTACCGCAAATTAGTGATATTGATAGTTACCGTGCTTGTGGCATTCGGCATCTATGCGCTTGAGAAGATGGACAAGAACGAATTTCCCAGCTTTACGGTGAGAGAGGGACTTGTCGTGGCTGTATGCCCCGGCTCCAATGCGACGCAGATGGAAAACGAGGTGCTCAAACCGCTCGAGGATTTCATCTTCTCGCATAAGGAGGTAGACAAAGGGAAGACACACTCGCGGTGCACGTCGGGTATGGCGATAGTGTTTGTAGAGCTCGACGAGGATATCGACGACACGACATCGTTCTGGAACAAATTCCAGATCGGACTTGAGAAAGAGAAACTGTCGCTGCCGAAGAATGTCCTTGCCTTGGAGGCTCTTACCGATTTCGGCGACACCTCGTCGCTGCTGATAGCCATATCGTCGGACGACAAGACCTATCGCGAACTCGGCGAGATATGCGACAACCTGCGCGACCGGCTGCGGTCGGTGCCGTCGGTAGGCCAGATGGCCGACTACGGCAAGCAGAAAGAGCAGGTATCGGTATATGTCGACAATGACCGCCTGACGCATTACGGCATCAAGGCCAACATGCTTGCCGCGACGCTGCTCGCGCAGGGGTTCAGCACCACCGGAGGAGAGCTCAAGGGCGCGGACTATACGTCGCCGGTGTATGTGAGCCGTCCGGTCAACTCGGTTCGCGACGTGGAGAATATGATAGTGTTTTCAACGCCCGGCGGCTCGACCGTTAGGGTGAAGGATATAGCGCGGGTGGTGAAAGAGTATCCCGAGCCGTCGAGCTATATCACCAACAACGGCGCCAAGTCGCTGCTGCTGAGCGTGTCGATGAAAGACGGCAACAACATTGTGGAGATGGGCAAGCAGGTGCAGGAGAAGCTCGACGAATTCCAGTCGACGCTGCCGGCCGATGTCAATGTGTTCAAAATCACTGACCAGCCGACAGTGGTAAGCTCGTCGGTCAACTATTTCCTTTCCGAACTGCTGATAGCCATCGTGGCGGTAGTCATCGTAATCATGCTTCTGCTTCCCATCAAGGTGGCGCTGATAGCGGCCGGCACCATACCGATTACGATATTCATAGCCTTAGGCATATTCTACGCACTCGGCATAGAGCTGAACACGGTGACGCTGGCGTGTCTGATAGTGTCGTTAGGTATGATTGTAGACAACTCGGTGGTAATCATCGACAACTATGTCGAGCTTATTTCCGACGGCATCGACCGCAAGACAGCCGCCTACCGCTCGGCGGTGGAGTTTCTCAAGGCGATATTCTCGGCCACCTGCGCCATATCGATTACCTTCTTCCCGTTCCTGATAACGCTCAAAGGGATGTTCCGCGACTTCATGAACGACTTTCCGTGGGCCATCACCATCATATTGTTCGTGTCGCTGTGCATAGCAGAGATACTTGTGCCCTATCTGCAGTTCAAGCTGATCAAGAAACCGATATACAAGATTGAGAAAGAGGCAGTCGAATCGGGCAAGAAGAAATTCTCGTTTTTTGTTGTCCTGCAGAAGAGCTACAACAAGCTTGCCGACCTTTGTTTCCGCTTCCCGACCGTCACGTTGCTGACGGGATTAGTGTGCGTGGTATTGGGCGGGTTCCTGTTCATAAAACGGCCCATGAAGCTTATGCCTATAGCGGAGCGCAACCAGTTTGCGGTAGAAATCTACCTGCCGACAGGGACACCGCTGGCGAGGACCGATGTGGTGGCCGACTCGCTTGCCGACATATTGCGCGGCGACAGCCGGGTGGTGTCGGTGTGCGTGTTCCACGGATGCTCGTCGCCGCGTTTCCAGACCACATACGCACCGCAGGTGGGAGGTCCGAACTTCGCCCAGTTCATAGTCAACACCCAGAGCAACGAGGCCACAATCGATGTACTCAATGAATACACCGACAAATTCGAGTCGTATTTTCCCGAGGCATACTGCCGTTTCAAGCAGCTCAGCTATTCCAACGCCGACTACCCGATAGAGGTAAGGGTTACGGGAGATGACTTCAACAGCCTGCAGGAAGCGGCCGACACGGTGCTGTCGCGCATGCGCCGCACGGCCGGACTGCGTCTGGTGCGGCCGAACACCTCCACGCCGCAGGTGGGCGCGATGGTGTCGACCAACGACCCGGTAATGTCGCGTCTGGGACTGAACAGCCTGTTCCTCGAAGCCACACTGGCGATGCGCTACAGCGGCGGTCTGCCTGTGGCGACGGTATGGGACGGCGACTACGGCATGAACGTTGTGGTCAAGAGCGACAACGCCGACCGCTCGGATGTGGGCGAGCTGCGCAACGAAGAAATCCCGGTGCTTGAGTTTGCAAGCGCGCCGGTGCATCAGTTCGCCGAAGTGGTTCCGGTATGGGACTACGGCCTGGTGGGCCATTACAACGGACGCCCTACGATAACGCTCATAGCCGAGAACGAGCGAGGCACCAACGCCATGGATGTCACCGAGCACCTGCAGAGCGTGCTTGACGGCATCAGCCTGCCCGAAGGGGTGAGCATAGAATATGGCGGAGAGTATGAGAACACCGACGAAATATTGCCCCAGATACTGTCGGCTCTCGCTATCGCCGTGGTAATCATATTCTTCATCATACTGTTGCACTACAAGCAGGTGGCAATCTCCGTGATACTGCTTGTGTCGCTGCTGCTGTGTATCCCCGGCGCCGCGTTCGGCCTGTTTGTCATGGACGAGCCGATATCGCTGACGTGTACGCTCGGCATCATATCGCTGATGGGCATACTCGTGCGCAACGCCATCATCATGATAGACTACGCCGAACAGCTTCAGGGTGACGAGAACCTTGACAACAGAATGGCGTCGATAGAGTCGGCCAAGCGCCGTATGCGCCCGATATTCCTTACGTCGGCCGCCGCCACGATGGGAGTGCTGCCGATGGTAATCTCGAACAGCGCCCTGTGGAAGCCGATGGGTACGGTAATCTTCTTCGGCACGCCGCTGACGATGGTGTTCACGCTGACCGTAATCCCGGTGATGATGTGGAAATTCTCGGGAAAGAAGAAAATCGACCCGCCCTACGGCGCTCCGACCCCCGACTTCGGGAACACACCTGCGCCGACATTCTATACAGGCAGCGACACGGGGGCCGTAGAGGAGCCTAAGACCGACAGCTACCGTACGTCGGACAACGCCAACACGACGACCACCGCACCGTCAGGCGACACCGGGAACAAGAACAGCGACGACACGTCGAGAACCGACGAGACGTCAAACCGATAACAAGTCAGAGATATATTACGATTATGAAACGTCTGTCAATAACACTTACAGCAATATTGTCGCTCACGGCCGTCATGGCCGGTGAGGCAGACAGTTCAGCATCACCCCGCCAGCTGACTCTGGATGAATGCCGCGAGCTGGCGATAAAGAATAATGCCAAGGTCAGTGTAGCCGCAGGCAATGCCGAGGCTGCCGAGGAGCTGCGCAAGGAGGCATTCACGAAATATTTCCCGACCGTGACCGCCTCTGGCATGGCATTCGCCGCCAACAAGCCAGTGGTGGACCTCGACATATTCAACATAGCCACCCTGCAGATGATAAAGCGGGGTGTGAGCGCTAATGTCATGGCCGTGCAGCCGGTATTCGCCGGCGGGCGCATAGTCAACGGCAACCGCCTGGCCGAGGTCGGAGTGGAGGCGTCGGAGCTCGAGCGGCAGAACGCGGTGGACGATGTGACGCTGACAACCGAGAAATATTACTGGCAACTGGTGACGCTGAAGTCGAAACGCCGCACGCTCGAAGATGTGATAGCGCTTGTGGATACGCTCGAGTATCAGGTGGGCGTGGCGCTGAAGGCCGGAGTCACCACACGCAACGAGCTGCTTAAGGTGCAGCTGCGCAGAAACGAACTGCGGTCGACGATGGTTGACCTTGACAACGGCATTGCCCTCTCGCAGCAGCTTCTTGCCCAATATGTGGGTCTTGACGGAGAGAAAGTGGATATCGCCGAGGCCGACGTACCGGACGATGTGCCCCCCTACCCCTCCGACATCTATATCGACCCCAACGCCGCCCTCGGAGCGACCACCGACTACCGCCTGCTGCAGAAGAAGGTGAAGGCCGCCGAACTCGAGGAGAAGATTGCCGTGGGTGAAAACCTGCCTACGGTGGGTGTCGGAGCGGGATATTTCTATGATGACATCATCAGCCAGAAGCATGGGTTCGGGGCGGTGTTTGTCAGCGTGTCGGTGCCAATCTCGGCATGGTGGGGCGGTTCGCACGCCATCAAGCGCCGCAAGATAGAGAGCGCCAATGCCCGCGCCGAGATGGACGACCTGTCGCAGATGCTGTGCATCAAGATGATAAACGCATGGGATGACCTTACGTCGGCTCACCGCAAGATGGAGATTGCGAAGGAGTCGATTGCGCAGTCGAAAGAAAATCTGCGCATGAACGAGAATTTCTTCCTTGCCGGGGTCAGCAATGTGACCGACCTTCTCGACGCGCAGACGCTTTACCGCCAGAGCCTTGACCAGTATACCGAGGCGTACGGGGCTTATCGCGTGGCGCGTGCGAGCTATCTGCAGGCTACGAATCAGGAGCAGATTTAACACATAAGGTCGTTAAGGTCATTAAGGTCGTTAAGGTCTCTAATGACTTGGGGGGCATTGGTGTAATGCTGCCGGTAATGCCGGTGGTAATGTTGCCGGTAATGTTGGTGATTTTGGAGATTTAGAACAATATGGGAGCTTGGTGTGTTAATTTTTTGTATATTTACGAAATTCATTAACATTAAGCTCCCGCTTCATTATGAGTGCACAATTAAAAATTTTCTGCAAGAATATCAACAGATATATTCCGTTTGCCGGTGGAGAGACCCTTTCGGACATACTTAAACGCATATCAGACGAAATACCGTTTACTCCGATATGCGCGCGTGTCAACAACAAGACCGAGGACCTGCAGTATGCGGTGTTCGCGCCCAAGCAGGTGGAGTATCTTCCTGTGACAACGGCGTCGGGCATAAGGGTGTATATCCGCTCGCTATGCATGATGCTCTACCGCGCGGTTGCTGAGTGCTATCCCGGGACGCGTCTCAATATATGCCATTCGATTTCGAAGGGATATTATTGCCGACTTGACAATGTAGAGGTCACGGACGAGGTGGTTGAAACGCTTCGGGATACGATGAGACGTCTTGTGGAACGCGACATACCGTTCGAGCGCAAGGAGCGCCTGACGGTGGATGTGAAGGAGATGTTTCGCGCGGAGGGGCTTGACGACAAGGTGAAGCTGCTCGATACCATCCATGAGCTTTATACGGTCTACTACCGTCTGGACGGTGTGATTGACACGTATTACGGCAATCTGGCGCCGTCGACGGGATTTCTGCGCTGTTTCGACCTGCGGCGGTATCATGACGGCTTTCTGCTGCTGGGATGCGACCACAGCCAGCCAGACGTGCCGGCGCAGCCTATCACGCAGGAGAAGATGTACAATGCGTTCACCGAGTATGTGGCATTCAACCATATCATAGGGATACGCAATGTGGGAGAGCTGAACAAGTCGACCGAAGAGAACCGCTCGGCAGAGCTGATAAATGTGGCGGAAGCGCTGCACGACAAGAAGATAGCATCGATTGCCGATGAGATAAAACGCCGTTATGAGCAGGGAGGTGCCCGCGTGGTGATGATAGCGGGGCCGTCGTCGTCGGGCAAGACTACGTTCACGAAGCGTCTTGCCATATATCTGCTGACCAATCTGCTCAAGCCCAAGATGATATCGCTCGACAATTACTTTGTGGACCGGGTGCACACCCCCCGCGACGAGAGCGGCGACTATGACTATGAGTCGCTCTATGCGCTCGACCTGCAGCAGTTCAACTCCGACCTGCGGAAGCTGATTGCGGGCGAGGAGGTGGAACTGCCTACCTACAGTTTCGAGCACGGGCACCGCCTGTACAAGGGTGACCGCCTGCAGCTCGACGACAGGTCGATATTGCTGATAGAGGGGATACACGGGCTTAATCCGGAGCTTACATCGGAGATAGACGACTGCATGAAATACAGGATTTACGTGTCGGCACTGACAACGCTTGCCATCGATGACCACAACTGGGTGCCGACGACCGACAACCGCCTGCTCCGCCGCATAATACGCGACCACAAATACCGCGGGACGTCGGCGATGGAGACCATAAGGCGTTGGCCGAGCGTCAGACGCGGCGAGGAGCGGTGGATATTTCCCTATCAGGAGAATGCCGACTCGACGTTCAACTCGTCGCTGATATTCGAGCTCGGCGTGATGCGCGAATATGGCGAGGCGCTGCTGAAGAACTTTCCGCGCGACATGCCGGAATATGCCGAGGCTTACCGTCTGATGAAATTCCTGAGCTATTTCGCGCCTATACCCGAGCGTGACATACCGCCGACATCGCTGCTGAGGGAATTCCTTGGCGGGTCGTCGTTCCATTATTGATTTTTCATCTTTGACTTCCAACAATGAAGGGCCTTCGGGTCCTTTTTTGTTGAGCGGGATACGGGTATTGGTTGAAGAAATGGGGGTATTGGTTGAAATGTAGCCATACGTGTCACTTTTTGACGCATTCTTATTTAAACTTTTATGTACTTTTGCAATCAATAAACACGATATCAGGAACTGACAAATGAAGTATCCTACAAAAACACCCCCTAATATGAGAGATTTAAGAGGAATATTTTTAACATTATGCCTGGCGGCGGGCAGTGTGCTGACCTGCGCGGCATACAATGTGAGCGGTACGGTGTCGGACGACACTGGAGAGCCGCTGATGGAGGCCGGAATCAGACTGCTTGCCTCTAAAGACAGTGCATACGTGAAAGGGACGGCAGCCGACCTCAACGGCAAGTTCACCCTAAAAGAAATCAAAAACGGGAAATATATACTTGAGACCAGTTACGTCGGCTATAAGAAGAACTACAAGAACCTGACGGTAGCGGACAATAATGTCAATGCCGGCACCATCACGCTGTCGGAGGCGTCGCATCTGCTGTCGGAGGCGACAGTCACTGCGGTGAAGACCCCTATCAAAGTGATGCAGGACACGGTGGAGTTCAATGCCGACTCCTACAAGACACAGCCCAATGCCGTGGTCGAGGATCTGCTCAAACGTCTGCCCGGCGTGGAGGTTGACAGTGACGGCAAGATCACAGCCAACGGCAAGGAGGTGACGAAGATACTCATCGACGGCAAGGAATTTTTTGCTGATGACCCCAAAGTCGCGTCGAAAAATCTGCCGGTGAACATGGTTGACAAGCTGCAGGTGGTGGAACGCAAGAGCGACCTGGCGCGTCTGACAGGAGTTGACGACGGCGAGGACGAGACTGTAATCAACCTTACCGTCAAGCAGGGGATGAAGAACGGCTGGTTCGGAACCGCAGAGGCCGGCTACGGCACGGATGACCGTTATCAGACGGCATTCAATGTGAACCGCTTCTGGAACGGCAACCAGATAACATTCATCGGTTCGGCCAACAACACCAACGACCTTGGCTTTACCGACGGCAACGGCAACCGCTTCCGCCGCTTCGGAGGGGACCAGGGCATAAGCAATTCGCAGAGCTTCGGCGTGAACTTCAATGTAGGCAAGGATGAAAAGCTGCGAGTAGGCGGCGATGTGATGTATTCACACTCCGACAAAACGAGCGAGCAGCGCCAGAACCGCCAGTATCTGCTTGAGACAGATCCTTACACCCAGAATTCCTACACCAACTCACGTGACAAGGGTCACAATGTCAGAGCTGACTTCAGGGTGGAGTGGAAACCGGACTCGTTCAATACGATTGACGTGCGCCCCTATTTCTCGTACAACCAGAATGATTCGTGGTCGGAGGCATTCTCGGTGTCGCAGGGGAAGAACACGTCGCTCAACCGGTCACAGTCGGACGGCAAGTCATACGAGGCGGGTGGACGTATCATCTACAACCACAATTTCGCCAACCACAGGGGCAGGTCGTTCTCAGTGTTCGCCAACTACCGCATGAGCAATGTCAGGGAGTATGAGGACAGCTATGTCTACAATATCTTCCATCAGTTCAATGACTCGATAGACAGCTATGACCAGTGGATCGACAACAAGACGTGGAGCAACTTCGTGAGCGCCCGACTGACGTGGACCGAGCCGCTGGGCGATGTCCGCGACGGCAATTTCCTCACAGTGGGGTACTCGGCCAACATGCGCTGGAACAATGCCGACAAGTTGGTGTATGACCGACCGGTCAGCTTTGGCGACGATGTGTGGCATTTCATGCTCAACGATATGGACTACACGCTGCCTATCCCTGAGATAGACTACGGCAACGTGGCGCTTGTAGACTCGCTGTCGAACCGTTTCCGCAACACGAATTTCCAGCAGGATATCCGCGTGGGCTACAAGAAGGTGAGCAGCAAATATACCCTCGACGCGGGGATGTCGGTGGTGCCTATCCGTTCGAAGAGCACCAACCTGAGCAACGCCAACAAGAGCGTGCCGGAGCGCACTACGTGGAACTATGCGCCGTTCCTGCGGTTCAAATACAAGTTTGACAAACAGACGTCGATGAATGTCGACTATTACGGACGCAGCTCCCAGCCGTCGATGAGCCAGTTGCAGCCGGTGGCCGACTACAGTAATCCGCTGAATGTGGTGCAGGGTAATCCGAACCTCGTTCCGTCGTTCAACCACAACATACGTCTGCGCTACCAGTCGTTCAACATGGAGTCGCAGCGGTCAATCATGACGATGTTTGACGCACAGGTGACCCAGAACTCAATCATATCGAAGACAATATACGACAAGCAGACGGGTGGCCGCTACACGACGTATGAAAATGTGAACGGCATCTGGAATGCGCGACTGATGAACATGTTCTCTCAGCCGCTGCGCAACAAGGTGTTCTCGTTCAGCAACCATATCTTCACCAATTTCAACCGCCGCCTTGGATACAACAACGGGGAGCGCAATGTGTCGAATTCGTTCACTGTCGCCGAGTCGTTCTCGTTTGCCTACCGTCCGGACAATCTGGAACTTGAGCTTCGTCCGATGTATCATTTCTCGACGACGCACAACTCGGCGTCGTCGATGAGTTCGACAAATGTGCACCGCTACGGTGGCAGTTTCAACGGCACATGGTATATGCCTCTGGGCTTTGTGCTGGCTACTGACCTGACATACTCCGGCACAAGCGGTTATGCTGCGGGGTATGACGCTACTTCGGTGATGTGGAATGCGTCGATATCGTATCAGTTCCTTCCCGGTAAAAACGCCACCGTGATGCTGAAGGCTTACGACCTGCTGCAACAGAAGAAGGATATATCGCGCTCGGTGACGGCATCGTATATCGACGATACGCAGTATAACGCGCTGACGCGCTACTTCATGCTGTCGTTCACGTATAAGTTCAATACGTTCGGCAAGGGTAACCAGCCCGCCGACCGCAACGAGCGGCGCTGGGGACCTCCCGGAGGAGGTCCCGGCGGACCGGGACGCGGACGCTAACAAAAGCGAGCCAATCGGCTCGCTTTTTTGTTTTTACCATTAAATGTAGGGATGTCATGAGAGCTGTGGGGGCGGAGCGGTCTGCGATATATACCACAGACCGCCCTTCCCGGGCTTGGCTGATATGGTAGCTTGTAGTGGCCGGGGTCTGCGCCCGCTCCGCGGTCTGCGAACCCCGGTTAATCAC
>CAMWJS010000065.1 GCA_947174635.1 uncultured Muribaculaceae bacterium | reverse complement strand
CGCTCGACGATTGACCGCTCTGCGTTTAACATTTATTGTCGAACCGGCTCTAAATCAAATTAACCCCAAAAGGCCTCAGGATTAATTTGAAGTCATTCCTTCCATTCTCTTCTACTGCCAATACGGTTTAAATTCAAACGCTCTCTTAACTTTTATTGATAAAACAGCGCTTATCTTTTCAACATAAATCACTACATTTGTAGTAATGAAAAGACTTGTTGCTTATATATTGATTACAGTCATCGCCTCTCTTTCCGGTATGCTGCCGGCGAGAGCCGGTCAACCTGTTGTGCGCGACGGTTTCCACAAGTCGCCCAATGGTCTTGACGGGCGAAACATAGCCCTGTGGCAAAGCCACGGCAGATACTACAATATCGAAAAAGGCGAATGGTTATGGCAGAGGGCCCACCTGATGCAGACAATCGAGGATCTATACTCCACATCCTATGTGCTCGACCTGCTCGTGCCGATGCTTGAAAACGCCGGCGCCTACGTCATGCTGCCACGCGAGCGCGACCTCAACGACATCGAGGTCATCATTGATGCCGACTCCCCTTCCACTCCCGGGTATTCCGAAATATCGACAGCAAAAAAGTGGAGCAACGCACCGAAACAGGGTTTCAGGATGCCGACCGGCAACCTGACCGACCGACAGAACCCTTTCAGCGAGGGAGGTGTACGCCAGGTGGCGACCGTGACCTCAGCAGCCGACGCATCGTCGGCGTCATGGAACGCCGAAATACCGCGTGCCGGCGAATACACAGTCTACATTTCCTACGCCTCGCTTCCAACAAGCGCCGATGCAGTAAAATATACCGTTCACTCGCTGCGCGGCGACGAGACATTCACCGTCAACCAGACCATGGGCGGAGGCACATGGATTTCTCTCGGCTCCTTCCCTTTTGATGCAGGACTGCAGGAGATACCGCTCGTCACTGTCAGCAACGTGGTCTCCCCCTCCAATGCCGGCAAAACAATAACAGCCGATGCCGTACGTATCGGCGGAGGCATGGGCAATGTGGCCCGCGGCAAAGAGGAGACTACCAGCGGCATGCCACGGTGGATGGAGGGCGCACGCTACTGGCTCCAGTGGGCCGGAGCTCCCGTCGATGTGTACTCCAAGACCGACTATGAGAACGACTATTCCGACGACTTCAACAGCCGTCCGCTATGGGTAAACTACCTTGCGGGGGGCTCGTCTAAACTGCCGAAGGAAAAAGGCCTCGGCATTCCAGTCGACATCGCATTCGCACTGCACACCGACGCCGGGACTACCCCCGACTCAACTATAGTGGGTACGTTCGGCATATACTCTACCGACGGCGGCACACGTCTTGGCGACGGTCGACGGCGCACCACCAACCGCGACCTCACCGAAAGCATCGTCAATTCGGTTGTCAACGACATAAGAGCCATCCACGAACCACTGTGGAGCAAACGCAAGACGCGCGACCGCAAATACGCCGAGGCACGTATTCCCAAAGTGCCCTCCGCACTCGTAGAGCTTCTTTCCCATCAGAACTTCGCCGACATGCGTCATGGCCAGAATCCGCAATTCCGCTTCGACGCCGCCCGAGCCATCTACAAAGGCATGCTGAAATACCTCTACGGTGCAAAAGGAGGCTATGTGGTGCAGCCACTGCCGGTAAGAGCATTCATGATTGAAGACCGTGGCGCAGGAAAATACCGTCTGAAATGGAAAGCCTCGGTTGACTCTCTCGAAGCTACCGCTATCCCGTCGGAATATTATGTAGAGATGTCGGAAGGCTTCTCCGACGTGTTCCGCAAAGTGGCGAAAAAAGCCACGGCATCATTTGAATTCACTGCCGAACCCGGCATAATCTACAACTTCCGGATTATAGCAGCCAACAAAGGCGGCATCTCGTTCCCATCCGAAGTGCTCAGCCTTTGCCACTACGACAACGGCAACCCGCAGATACTGATAGTAAACGACTTCACACGCCTGTCGGCTCCCGACTGGTTTGAGACACCCGAAAAAGCGGGTTTTCTCGATCAGCTCGACTATGGCGTACCCTACCGTCGCAACATAGCGTACACAGGCTCACAGTATAATTTCGACCGCGAGAGTCCGTGGGTCGACGACGTGGTAGACCCCGGCTTCGGCGCAAGCTATGACAACTGCGAGGGACACCCGGTGGCAGGCAACAC
Source organism: uncultured Muribaculaceae bacterium (assembly GCA_947174635.1). Taxonomy (GTDB): domain Bacteria; phylum Bacteroidota; class Bacteroidia; order Bacteroidales; family Muribaculaceae; genus JAGBWK01. Next base: position 12,912 of record CAMWJS010000065.1, on the reverse strand, counting down.
ATTCGACTATCCGCGCATACACGGAGCCGCAATGGCTGCCGCCGGATATCCGTTCATATCCACATCGCTCGAAGGCTATCTTGACAATAATTACAACAACAGCATTGTCGACATAATCGCCGGCAAGCAGAAAGAGGTGCGCATGGGCAACTCCGAAGCGCCCACACGCTTCAAGGCATTCCCCCCCGAGCTTCAGGAAAAACTGCACCGGCACACGGCAGCGAAAGGAAGTCTTTTGGTCAGCGGCACATTCATCGCCGCCGATCTTTTCGCCAATCCGTTTTCATCCGACTCTACGATGACAGCCGACGCGGCTTTCGCCCGCAAGGTGCTCGGCATCGAGTATGAAAGCGCATTCGCCGCAGTATCGGGAGAAGTCGAGGTGCTCCCCTTCTGGGCCAATCTCCACCACAGCGGCGACAGGCTCAGATACTCTTCGCAACCCAATGAACGGATATATATCGTGGAGTCGCCCGACGCCATTGTGAGCGCCGAACGCGGCACTTCACAGGCTATTATGAAATACGCCGAAAACGGCAAAAGCGCGGCCGTCGCATCCAACAAAAACGAAAGCGCCGTAATTGCAATGGGATTTCCGTTCGAGGCCATAAAGAGCGAGCATGACCGCAACATGCTGATGTCGCAGATGCTTCTCTATCTGCGCACCGCCAAACTGCCGTTGCAGCCGCAACCAGCCCCGACTGTGAAATTTGACTCCGGATACCGCTTCCCTACAGGCGAGCCCGCATCAAAGCAAAATATTGAAATAGAAATACAGTAACCACATCATAAATCCGACAATCATGACTTTTGAAGTATTTTCCACAGCCGACGGATACGATTTCGGCAAAACGGCATCATGGCTCGATATCGCACAGAGAGCCACAGCCGACTACGTGGCCATATTCGCGTCGCCGTTCTCGCTCGCACCAGGCTACAATTGCCTGCCCCGTATGGCTAAGGTGGCCGCCGACAGCGGAGCCGCAATGGTCTACTCCGACTACCGCGTCACCACCCTTGAGGGCGAAACAAAATCAGTGCCCACAATCGACTTCTTCAAAGGCTCGTTGCGCGACGATTTCGATTTCGGACCGCTTGTGATGATCGACACCCGCCGGCTGAGAGAGGCATGCGGAAGTATCGCCTCCGACTATAAGTATGCAGGGATGTATGCCGTGCGCCTTGCGCTGAGCCGCATGGCCGACATCGTGCATATACCAGAAACGCTCTATACCGCAGTGGAGACCGACACCCGCACCTCAGGCGAAAAACAGTTTGACTATGTCGACCCACGCAACCGCGACCGTCAGATAGAGATGGAGCATGCCTGCACCGACCACCTCAAAAAAATCGGTGCATATCTCGAATCTGTTTTCGCCAACGCCGACTACAGCGGAGATTTCCCTGTCGAGGCATCGGTGATAATCCCGGTGCGCAACCGCGTATCCACAATCGCCGACGCTGTCAACAGCGCATTGTCGCAGATTGCCGCATTCAGCTACAACGTAATCGTTGTCGACAACCACTCAACCGACGGGACAACGGACGTGTTACGCCAACTTTCCGCTCAGCACGACAATCTGAAAGTAATTATCCCGCAATTTTCCGACCTCGGCATCGGCGGATGCTGGAACGAGGGGATAAATTCCGCCCACTGCGGACGTTTCGCCATACAGCTCGACAGCGACGATATCTACAAAGACACCGACACATTGCAGCGCATCGTCGACACATTCCATAGCGAAAACTGCGGCATGGTAATAGGTTCTTACGAACTTACCGACTTCAACCTCAACCGACTCCCTCCCGGACTTATCGACCACCGCGAATGGACCGACGACAACGGGCGCAACAACGCCCTGCGCATCAACGGCCTCGGCGCTCCGCGAGCTTTCGCCACCAACCTGCTCCGCAAAACGGGCGTGCCCAACACATCCTACGGCGAAGATTATGCCCTCGGACTCACCATATCGCGCGACTACCGCATTGGACGTATCTACGACTCACTCTATCTCTGCCGACGCTGGGAGGGAAACTCCGACGCCAACCTCGACATTGCCCGCGTCAACGCCAACAACCTCTACAAGGACCGTCTGCGCACCTGGGAGGTAGAAGCCCGAATTGCAAAAAACAAACAGAAGTAACACGGAGAGCACTACATTCCGAAACACTCCGGATATATAAACGATATGTTGAAACAAACCGAAATAACCGATTTTTTCAAACGTCAGCTGCAGATTTGGCCTGAGGCCGCCGCTCGTTTTACAGCGCTCGACAATGTGATGACCCGGCATTTTGACATAGACGGGTTTCCTGTCACGATATCACACAACCCGGCGCGCATACAGTCATCAGCCGCCAAAGTCGACAAAGCGTCGATAGCGGCGCGCCGATGCTTCCTGTGCGATGCCAACAGACCGCCCAGGCAACAGCATATCGACTGGCGGGATTACCGCATTCTGGTCAACCCGTTCCCTATCCTGCCTGAGCACTTCACCATCATAGCAAAGGAGCACAGGCCGCAGTCAATCAAAGGAGCTATCGCCGACATGACGCAACTCGCCATGCTGATGCCCGACTTCGCAATCTTCTACAACGGTCCGGCATGCGGTGCTTCCGCTCCCGACCATTTTCATTTTCAGGCGGTGAGGAAGTCAGCTCTTCCTATGTTCAGCTCCGACAAACTGCCGTTCGACATAATCAGGCTAAGCGGAGAGAAAGCCTCGCAACATGGCGTGGACGCTGCTTTGGACTGCCTGCCACGCGACGGGGAGGAGAGCGAACCGAAAGTCAACATATTCTGCTCCAGCGAAAACGGCACACCGGAAATCACAATCATACCGCGGCGGCGCCACCGCCCCGACTTCTACGGCGAGGACGGCATGCTTATAAGTCCCGCCTCAATCGACCTCGCCGGCGTAATAGTAGCCCCCCGACGTAGCGATTTCGACAGCATCACCCCGGAAATCATAAAAGACATCTATTCACAACTCTGCTTCAGCCGGTCTGAAATCAACAGTTTTCAAAATGACAACACCGCTCACTAACAATCGCCCGCGACTCGCAGTCGGCCTGATGTCGGCGCCCGAGATTGAAATAAATTTCATCTCAGGATTTGAACATCGCGGACCTAAGCATTTCAATATCTCAGACATAGACTCTCCTGTCGCTTTTCAGCCTTTGGCCGGTGAAGCAGTCTTCGAGGTGTCAGGAATCACCATAGGCATAGGCTTTCACTGGCAGCAGCGCCAGGCACAACGGTTTACAGGTGCTGTCGAGCTCGTACCGGACGGAGGCAATATAACGGTCATCAACCATGTCGATGTCGAGGATTATCTCTGCAGCGTCATATCTTCGGAAATGAATGCGGCGTCGCCCGTAGAGTTCCTGAAAGCACATGCCGTCATATCGCGCAGCTGGGTACTCCGCCAGATAGGCAACCGCAATGCTGCGGCAAAGCCCGCACCGGAATGCGACGGCAACGAGATAATACGCTGGTATGACCGCGAGGACCACCAGCTGTTTGACGTTTGCGCCGACGACCACTGCCAGCGCTATCAGGGGGTGACACGCCTCACCACCGATATTGCCCGGGAGGCAGTCAGCGCAACGGCCGGACTTGTACTTATGCACGACGGCAAAATCTGCGACGCACGCTTCTCGAAATGCTGCGGCGGAGCTACCGAAGTGTTCGCCACCTGCTGGGACAACGAGCCTCATCCCTATCTCAAAGCATTCCGCGACATGCACCCGGCGATGCATCTTCCCGACCTAACCACCGAAAAGGGAGCCTCAGAATGGATATTGTCACGCCCCGACTCATTCTGCAACACCGTCGATGATGAACTGCTTGGAAAAGTGCTGAACAATTTCGACCGGTCGACCACCGATTTCTACCGATGGAGCGTGACTGTCGACTCGACCGAACTATCCGACCTGATACGCCGCAAATCGGGGCTTGATTTCGGCGACATCATCGACATCACACCGCTACAGCGCGGACCGTCAGGACGTATATGCCGGTTGAAGATAACGGGCAGCAAACTGACCAAAACAATAGGGAAAGAACTCGAGATACGCCGGCTGCTGTCACCGTCGCATCTCTACTCGTCGGCCTTTATAGTAGAAAAGTCAGAAGAAATAGCCGACGGAGACAAAAAAATCACTACCTTTACGCTCTGGGGAGCAGGCTGGGGACACGGCGTGGGGCTTTGCCAGATAGGCGCAGCCGCCATGAGCGTGGCCGGGTACGATTTCAGACAGATACTGGGGCATTATTATCCCCATACAACCATCACAAGAGCTTATGAATAAGATTCCACCACCAAAAGCACCGGAGTCAGTTCCGGCCACGACCGGCTCACAGCCCGTAAATTCCAAGTCCGGACGACGACCATGGTTTTGGATACCTTCACTATATTTTCTTTCAGGGCTGCCATATTTCATCGTAGTCGTAATATCTGTGACCATGTATGAAAATCTCGGCATACCCAAAGAAGAAAACGCATTTTTCACGAGCTTGATATATCTGCCTTGGGTAATCAAACCGATTTGGAGTCCGTTCATCGACATCATCCGCACCAAACGATGGTGGAGCATCACAATGCAGTGGGTCATTGGTGTTGCTTTCGCCATAGGTGCGTTCCTGTTAAACACATCTCTCTTTTTCGAGGGAACGCTGATAATATTTTGGCTGATAGCATTTGCTTCAGCTACCAATGACATTGCCTCAGACGGATTTTATCTGATATCACTCGACGAGCACCAACAGAGCTATTTCGTAGGCATCCGACAGACATTCTACCGGCTCGCAAAGGTATTTTCCAACGGAGTAGTACTCTATATCGCCGGAACATTCATATTAATTACCGGTAATCCTCACACGGCATGGACAATAGCGTTCGTCATGCTGTCCGCGATATTCATAATTGGCTCAATATACAACAGTTTCGCAATGCCGCGACCGGAAAACAGAGGAGAGGTTACATCACGGAGCGGTAGTGAAATATTCAAAGAATTTTGGCTTACGGTAGTCACTTTCTTCAAGAAAAAGCATGCAGGGACCGCTGTCGCGTTCATACTCTTGTTCAGGCTTCCGGAAGCGTTTCTTGAGAAGATGCTAAACCTGTTTCTTCTCGATCCTGTCGCCAAAGGAGGTCTTGGACTTACAGATCAGGATGTCGCCCTTACGTACGGGGTTTTCGGGGTATGCGGCCTGACGATAGGCGGCATATTGGGCGGTTTGATAGTCTCACGCTATGGATTGAAAAAGATGATGCGCCCGATGGCGCTATGCATACCGGCCACATGTGCCATATTCCTACTGCTAAGTCAATTTTCAGAGCCGTCAGTGGTTATCATCGACATTTGCATATTCGTCGAGCAATTCTTCTACGGCTTTGGAATCACAGCATTTTTCCTCTATCTCATTTATTTTTCCGAGGGAGAATTCGCCACATCGCATTATGCATTGTGTACCGGTTTTATGGCTGCCGGAATGATGCTTCCGGGTATGGCCGCCGGATGGATTGTGACGAAAATAGGCTACGAAGGTCTTTTCATATTCGCCACCATCTGCTGTGTAGCCACCTTTTTTGTAGCATCCATAGTAAAAATCGAGCCAAAATTCGGCCAAAAACAGTGACACGATGAAAAAAATAATATTATCCCTACTGCTGCTCGCGTCGGTCATGCTGTCGGCTCAGGTAAAACCGGGCATCGTGACACTTCGCGAATCAGACTTCGAGGCTCTCCGCGGCAAGCGTGTGGGGCTTATAACCAATCCGACAGGAGTCGACCCAAAGCTCAATGCCACGCCTGATATTTTAGCGGCGGCCGACGGCGTTGAACTGGTGGCCATGTTCGCCCCAGAGCATGGCATACGCGGCGATGTAGCTGCCGGAGCACGTGTGGCCACATCAACCGATCAGGCCACCGGTGTGAAAGTTTACTCCATATACGGAGCCACAAAAAAACCGACACCCGAAATGCTTCAGGGCATCGATGCGCTCGTATACGACATACAGGACAACGGCTGCCGCTCCTACACATTCATCTCCACTATGGGCAAAGCGATGGAGGCTGTGGCTGAAGCCGGGATAGAATTCATTGTACTCGACCGCCCCAACCCTCTCGGAGGAATTCGCGTCGAGGGCCCCGTCACGGAACCCGACTGCATATCATTCGTAAGCCAATACCCCATACCCTATCTCTATGGTCTCACCCCCGGCGAGCTGGCTCTTTACCTCAAAGGCGAGGGGCTCGTCAAAGGTGCCGACAGCCTCCGACTTACCATAGTGCCGATGGAGGGGTGGACTCGCGGCATGACTTACCATGACACCGGGCTTCCTTGGGTGCTCCCCTCTCCACATATCCCCTCCGAAAACACCTGCCTTTACTATCCGGCAACCGGCATAGCAGGAGAACTCGGATGGATTTCAATCGGTGTCGGCTATACAATGCCGTTCAGGACATTCGCCGCACCATGGATAGACGCGTCAGCGCTGGCTCTGCGCCTCAACAGGCTCAACCTGCCAGGCGTAGCTTTCAGACCCGTACACTATACTCCTTACTACGGCATTTTCAAAACCCAGCATGTAAAAGGGGTGGAAGTGTTCATCACCGACAATGATAAAGCAGAACTGACCACAGTTCAGTTTTATGTGATGCAGGAAATTCACAAAATGTATCCCCGGCAGTCACCTTTAACCGCTACGGCAGCAAACAAAAACAATATTAAAATGTTTGATAATGTAGTAGGAAGTAAAAAAATCAGGGAGAAACTTATTCAGAACAATTATGATGTCGAAACCATACTCTCGATATGGAATAAAGACACACAACGCTTCAACGAAACAAAACAACGCTATCATCTTTATGAATGACAGCCGCAAAATGAGAGAAAAACAACAAAAAACTGATTGAATATGATACTTATCGCAGATGGCGGAAGCAGTGGCATCAAATGGTGCCTGCTCGAGAAAACAGAGAAGATTATGGAGTTTACCACCACAGGGATGAATCCGGTAATGCTCACATATGAAGAGATGTCACAACGCGTGGCCGATGAAGTAGCCCCACAGTTTCAAGTTCCGCTCGAACAGATTGAACGCATATACTATTATGGCGCAGGATGTCGTGGCGGCGAATATAACCGTGCGGTCGAAAAGGCCTTGAAAAACTCGTTCCCATACTCAGTCATAGCCGTTGAAAGCGATATGACAGGGGCGGCAAAAGCGTTGTGCGGCAGCCAGCCGGGCATAGCGTGCATACTTGGCACGGGCTCAAACTCATGCCTCTACGACGGCGAGAAAATCATTGACTCTGTCGCTCCGCTCGGCTATATACTCGGCGATGAAGGCAGTGGCGCGGTGCTCGGCCGACAGCTTATTTCCGATGTATTCAAAAAGCAGCTTCCTCCGGAACTTTGCCTTAAATTCCGCGAGCAGTATGATCTTGACATGGATACCGTGATACGCCGCGTGTACAGCAACCCGGAAGCCAACCGTTTCCTTGCGTCGCTGACTCCATTCCTCGCAAAATATATCGAAGAACCCTCAATCCACCGTCTTGTGCTCAATTCGTTCAAGTCATTCTTCGTACGCAACGTGTCGCACTACATGGCCTACAAGACTCTGCCCGTCAACTTCGTCGGCTCCGTGGCCTACCACTTCCGCGACGTACTGCAGGAAGCCGCCGCAGCAATCGACTGCAACGTAGGCAAAGTCATAGCCTCTCCGATGGAAGGTCTCATCTCCTACCACGTGCGCAACTGACATAGATGTCAAATTCGAATCTATAAATAACTGTTCAAAATTATTTTGGCATTACGTAGCGAGGATTTTCAGTCGTTTTTTTCATTGAGAGAAAAGGTGCATAGCGAGCTACATGACTGATGACGAGATGAAAAAACGGCCAAAAAGACTCCGGCCAAAAATTAAAATAATGAGAATGGGTAATATAAAATAATTTTAAACAGCTACTTATTATAGGTCAACCGAAATAAAAATGCTAAATTTGCCGTCGGGTATCGCAACGCAGCGCTACCCGACGTTTTTTTCATACTCAATTTATAACATTCCTGCGATTATTATGGACTCTTCCAATATCGAACTTATTCTTGTCAACATATCGGGCACTGACCGCCCCGGCGTGACCGCTTCGCTGTCAAGCATTCTGTCACGATATAACGCACAGATTCTCGACATCGGCCAGGCCGACATCCACCATACCCTCTCGCTTGGCATACTTTTCAAGACAACATCGGAAGTATCGGGCGACATACTCAAAGACCTGCTTTTCAAGGCCTACGAGCTCAATGTCAACATCCGTTTCAATCCTATCTCCATCGACGAATATGAGAAATGGGTAAGCCTGCAGGGCAAAAACCGCTGGATTATCACAATTCTCGGGCGTCAGCTCACCGCAAGGCACATAGCCCTTGTGACAGATGAAATCGCCGCACAGGGGCTCAACATCGACGGCATACAGCGCCTTACCGGACGCATGCCGCTCAACGACAGCGACGAACCGCGCTCGAAGGCATGCGTCGAATTTTCAGTGCGCGGCACGCCGGGCAACTATCGTGACATGCAGAACCGGTTCATGCAGATTTCTTCCGACGAAGATTTCGACATCTCCCTGCAGGAGGACACACTCTATCGCCGATGCCGCCGACTGATATGCTTCGATATGGACTCGACCCTTATCGAGACCGAAGTAATCGACGAACTCGCCGACCGTGCCGGCGTAGGCGACAAGGTGCGCGAAATCACCGAACGCGCCATGCGTGGCGAGATTGATTTCTGCGAAAGCTTCCGCGAACGCGTCGCCCTTCTCAAAGGCCTCGACGAGAGCGTGATGCGTGACATCGCAGAAAATCTGCCTGTCACCGAAGGCGTTGGCCGCATGATGGAAGTGCTCAAGCGCGCCGGCTTCAAGACGGCAATCCTCTCGGGTGGTTTCACTTATTTCGGCAACTATCTGAAACAGAAATTCGGCTTTGACTATGTCTATGCCAACGAACTCGAGATTGTCGACGGCAAACTTACAGGCCGCTACCTCGGCGATATCGTCGACGGCAAACGCAAAGCCGAACTCCTGCGGCTCATAGCCCAGGTGGAGAATGTCAACATCGCGCAGACAATCGCCGTGGGCGACGGAGCCAACGACCTCCCCATGCTCGCCACCGCCGGCCTCGGCATCGCATTCCACGCAAAACCGAAAGTAAAAGCCACTGCCGAACAATCAATCTCGACAATCGGCCTCGACGGCATCCTCTACTTCATCGGTTTCAAAGATTCATTCATCACACCCGCGAAGTAAGCGTAATATTGAGAAAATTCCACATTTTTAATTTTTTTAAGGAAACCGGCTGTAACAATCCGCGCGTTGGCGCGTTTTACCTACAGACAATAAAACAATAATATGACCGTCGACACAATGAATACCTCCGCAGACAGTTTCACCGCGCATGTCGTGGCAGAAGTCAATCAAGCGAAAAAACTGACCTTCGTAGCACTGGCATTCGCCATCGCAGGTCTGGTATTTTGCTGGTATCCCATTCTCGGAGCAGCGCACGCCATCGCCGGCACCATACTCGGTGTCATGACATACAAGCGCAACAAAAAGCGTGTCGCATTGAGCGCGATAATCATCGGCGCGATAGCCATCATCGCATCCGCCATCCTGACACTCTCAGAGCTCAACAGCATCGAGGTCGTCAACACCTACAGCGCGGCTCCCTGGATTTAATCGACGGAAAACGAATAGTCGGCATGACGCTGTTGAAGCATCATGCCGATTTCTTTTTAATAAACAGAAAAATATACTTAAAAGTATTATCTTTGTACTGACTGGCGGCCCGACGCTTCGGCAACCCTTAGCGAGGGACTCCGGTCGGTATCAATCCATGAACAATTCACAAATGGCTGACTTCAAAGTTAACATACTCGGCTGCGGCTCTGCCACACCATCGCTCCGTCACCTCCCGTCGTGCCAGGTGGTCGACCACCGCGACAAACTGATGATGGTCGATTGCGGCGAAGGCGCCCAGCTCGCCATGCGACGCATGCGCCTGAAATACTCTCGCCTCAACAACATCTTCATATCGCATCTCCACGGCGACCATTGCCTCGGACTTCCAGGTCTGCTCTCAACAATGGCACTCCACGATATAGAAGGCTCCGTGACTGTACACACATTTGAAGAAGGCGCAGAGCTCTTCCTCCGCATCATGAACTTCTTCTGCCGCGAACGCACCTACGAGCTTAAATTCAACATCATACGCCCGGAGAACGCAATCATCTACGAAGACAAATCACTCACCGTCGAGACATTTCCCCTCTACCACCGGGTGCCATGCGTCGGCTACATCTTCCGCGAAAAGCCCAAACTGCGCCACATCAACCGCGAGATGGTCGACTTCTACCGCGTGCCCGTATCTATGCTGCATTCCATCAAGGAAGGCGCCGACTACGAGCTCCCCGACGGCACCACCATTGCCAACGAACGGCTCACCACCCCGGCCGAACCGTCGCGCAGCTACGCCTACTGCTCCGACACCATATACAGTCCGCGCGTAGCGGAAGCAGTCAAAGGAGTCGACATAATATACCATGAAGCCACCTACGCCGACGCACAGGCCGACAAAGCCCGTCAGCGAGGCCATTCCACAGCCGGAGAAGCAGCAAAGATAGCCCTCGAAGCAGGCGCTAAAAAACTGATAATCGGACACTACTCCAAGAGTTACAACGACGAGACACAACACCTCGCCGACGCACGCAGCATATTCCCCGAAACAATCGCAGCCAACGAAGGTCTCACCGTCGACATAACATAACCCCAATATGACACAGGAAGAAACAGACATACGATTCATGCGCATGGCACTTGACGAAGCCCGCGCCGCCCTAAGAGACGACGAAATACCCATCGGAGCCGTAATCGTAGCCAACGGACAAGTAATAGGCCGCGGCCACAACATGACCGAGACACTTGCCGATGTAACCGCCCACGCCGAAATGCTCGCCATCACAGCCGCCACACAGACCCTCGGAGGCAAATACCTCACCGGCGCCACCATCTACGTCACCGTCGAACCATGCCTGATGTGCGCCGGCGCCATAGCCTGGAGCCAGCTCAGCCGCATAGTCTACGGAGCCAAAGACCCCAAACGCGGCTATTCAACCTACATCACCGCCCTCAACACACCAGCCGGACCCGACAAACCATCACCCGCTGAAACCTCTGAACTGCGGCACCAAACACCAAAAATTCAAAATCCTATAGCAGAACCCCAAACTTCAAAATCCAAAATTCAAAATTCATCCCCCTCCCCCTTCCATCCCAAAGCCACAATAACCACAGGCATCCTCTCTGACGAATGCGCCACCCTGATGCGCGACTTCTTCCGCACCAAACGCTAATATTTAATATTCCACATCCCCACCATCCACATCCCCGCCCACTACATCCCACGATAAAAGCCCCCACCCAAAACTCAACATTTCAAAATTTCCCTAAACTTTCAAAACTATTTTTCAAAAGTTTTTCTGATTTTTTTCTTAATACCCACAAAAAACATCTAAAAAAATTTGCTACAAAAAAAATAATCACTACCTTTGCAATCGCAAAGCCCAGGTGGCGGAATGGTAGACGCGCTCGTTTCAGGTGCGAGTGCTGCGAGGCGTGCAGGTTCGAGTCCTGTTCTGGGCACAGATAAAACCCCTTAACTAATTGTAGTTGAGGGGCTTTGCTTTTCTTGGGTATAAACAGGGTATAAACAAACAACGGCGTACAGTAAAAAAACGGCGTACAGTAAAAAACCTGTGTTTAGGCGTAGAGATTGCAGAGGCGGAAAATAAAGAATTTTGTATCGTTGACACCATGAAGCTTTGCTCTGAAAGCCTTTATCTTTGAGTTCATGGATTCAGCAGAGGCGTTGGTGGAGCGGTTTATGAAGAAGTTTATGATCTCATCGGAGTGCTCATAGAAGGTAGCGGCAATGGTGTTGAAGGACTTGAAGCCGGAGTCTGCCACGCGGTTGTACCTGCGTGCGAGATTAAGCCTTGCCGTATCAGCAGTGGAGTTTTTGTTGGAGAATATCGCTCTTAGATTCTGTGACGACCAATATGCCTCCTTGAGATCAGGATAGATGGTGAACCATTAGTGTCCACTAAAAAATCATAAGAGTACTTTGAAATCATTGAAATTCAATTTGTTATAGTCGATTTTGCCGCGCAACGATTTGAAATTACTTTTGCAGTCTGAATCAGACTGTTATGAATAAAGACAAATACGTTTTCGCCCAATTAGTCGGGTTTCTTGACAATTTTAAGTTCCTACGCATCGTGAAGAAGTATGATGGCGACAAGTATGTGAAGAGTTATACTTGTTGGAATCAGCTGCTTACGTTGATGTTCGGGCAACTGTCAAACCGTGAGAGTCTGCGCGATCTCATCGTGGCGATGGAAGCACATGCGGGGAAACTCTACCATCTCGGCATCGGCAAATCCGTGACGCGGAGCAATCTTAGCAAGGCTAATGAGCAGCGCGATTACCGCATCTTCGAGGAGTTCGCCTTCTACATGATTGCAGAGGCCCGCAGTCGGAGAATAGAGAAAATCTTTGAGCTTGATGGCCATGTATACGCCTTTGACTCCACTACCATAGATCTCTGTCTGTCGGTGTTCGAGTGGGCGAAATTTCGCAAACATAAGGGCGGAATCAAGATGCATACGCTTTACGATGTGGAGGCTCAAGTTCCTGCATTCGTGCATATTACCGAGGCTAAAGTTCATGACTCCAAGGCCATGCCGGAGATTCCGTATGATCAGGGAGCGCATTACATTTTCGATCGTGGCTACAACGATTTCGGCAATCTTTACACGATAAATCGGATCGGTGCGTTCT
>CAMWJS010000064.1 GCA_947174635.1 uncultured Muribaculaceae bacterium | reverse complement strand
ATACGGCCGTAACGGTCCCCGTCCAGGCCGACATGACCGTCAGACTGCAACCCTCATCGACCGTTCTCGATCAGGTCGTAGTAACCGGCTACGGCTCCGCGAAAAAACTTGGATCAGTTGTCGGCTCGGTGGCTGTGATTGGCGATGCGGCTCTTGAAAACACTCCGGCTACCACTTTCGTTGATGCTCTTGCCGGTCAGGTGGCAGGTCTTGCGGTATATTCTGACTCCGGAGACCCCTCATCAACACATAACACGGTATATATCCGCGGTGTCAACTCTCTTTATGCCAATACCGACCCTCTTTATATTCTCGACGGAGCCCCCATTTCGTCGGCATTGTTCACCACCCTTAATCCTTCGGACATCGAGAGCGTTACGGTGCTCAAGGATGCTGCTTCAACCGCCATCTACGGTTCGCGTGCAGCAAATGGTGTAATTGTGCTCACATCGAAGAAGGGTAAATTCGGAGACAAGGCACAGGTGACAATCCGCGCGCGCTATGGTATCTCGCAGCTTGCTTCCGACAAAGTCGAGATGATGAACTCGCAGGAATATATCAAATTCCGTGATATCGTAGGTCTCCCCGTGTCGCAGGAAATCAAAGATCTGGTAAATAACTATGGTATCGATACCAACTGGCGTGACGAGATGTTCAAGAACGCACCCACCTATTCGCTGGAAGGTGTAGTAAGCGGTGGCGGTGATAAAGTCAGCTACTACTTCTCGCTCGGTCACTATGAGCAGGAAGGTATCATTGCAAACTCCGGCATACGTCGTGAGACTCTGCGTACGTCAATTGACTCTAAAGTCAACGACTGGTTCCGTACCGGAGTGCAGGTCAACCTCGGTTACTCAAAGTCACGAACCAACTCCGAATCTGACCAAATGTATGTTTCCGGAGGAAAGAACTATGTCCAGAATCCGGCATTCTTTGCGCGAACAGCATTTCCTTACGATTCCCCCAGATATTATCATATAGATGACAACGGAAAGCTCATCTACGGCGATGAAGCTATGAAACTTCATTACAGCGATCTTCTGACTCCTGCTTTCCTTTACTGGAAGGATCACAGTTACACAACCAAACTGACTGCCAACGCCACTATCTACGAGCAAATAAATCCGATTAAGGGTCTGACTCTGCGTGCCCAGCAGAACGTCGATGCGTTTGACTATCGTTCGCACGCGCGTTCATACCCTTACGAGACATACGTGACTCCTATGGGTGACAAGATTGGATCCAATGACCCAGGCTATATAAACCCCGGTTCTGTCGGGCAGTTGTTCCAGCGCTACTATACGTTTACTTATACCAACACGGCAGAGTATCGGACGACAATCAACAGCGTTCATAATATCTCGGCATTGTTGGGTCAGGAGTCGATCATTAGCAATAACAGCAGCATCACAACAGGATCGTCTGGACAGACAGACAATCGTATGATGCTTATAGCCAACGGAACCACAGTCGTAAAGGGCAATGTCAATGAAGGACTATCGGAGTATGTGTTCAACTCATATTTCTTCAATGCCAACTATGATTATGACAACCGTTATTTCATTGATGGAACTATTCGTCGTGACGGCAGTTCGCGTTTCGCTCCCGATCACCGCTGGGCCACATTCGGTTCTATCGGTCTGATGTGGAATCTTAAAGGTGAAAAATTCCTTCAGGACGTGACCTGGCTTGATGATCTCAAACTCAGATATAACTGGGGTACGACAGGTAACGCCGGCATCGGCAATTATGACTGGATGGGTTTGCTCGGCGGATATACTTATCCGTATGCGGGTGGCTCTTCGATTGGTCTTAATGCCGATTTCCCCGGCAACCCGAATCTCACATGGGAGACAGTGACAAAAAACAGTCTCGGTGTGTCTGTTTCGGTGTTTAACCGTCTGCAGGCCACAATCGATCTTTATTCAAACAAGACTTCCGACATGCTCATGTCTGTGCCTTACAGCTATACAACAGGTATATCGGGCGCTACCGGCAATATCTGCGAGATGACCAACAAGGGTATAGAGATAGAGTTTACCGGAGATATATTCCGCAACAAAGACTGGTATGTAGGTGCGCGCGTAAACTTCGCATATAATCAAAACCGCATCTCAAAACTCTTTGATGGCTCTAACGAGTACACCATTCCCGGTACGACAGTTCATTATGAAGTAGGGCACGATCCGTCTGAATTCTGGATGGTGCGCTATGTCGGTGTCGATCCACGCGACGGAAAGCAGATCTGGCTTGACAAGGATGGCAACGAGACAAAGCAGTTCCCGGCTGATGCCCGTAAATTCATCGGCAAATCGTCAAATGCACCTTGGACCGGCGGTTTCGGCATCAACGCGCGTTGGAAAGATATCTCTCTTCTTGCCAACTTCGGCTGGGCTGCAAAAAAATATGGCATGAACAATGCCTCGTATTTTACCCGCAACTCTCGATTTGCAGGTGAGTCAAACCAGGAGAAGGCAATGC
The DNA here is from genome assembly GCA_947174635.1 of uncultured Muribaculaceae bacterium. Lineage (GTDB taxonomy): Bacteria > Bacteroidota > Bacteroidia > Bacteroidales > Muribaculaceae > JAGBWK01. Next base: position 13,085 of record CAMWJS010000064.1, on the reverse strand, counting down.
TCAATATCTGGACAACACCCGGACAGGTTACTGACATCCCCGCATTCGGCGAAGCTCTCGAGATGGATGGCGACAACTTTATAGAGGATTGCTCTTATCTGCGACTGAAGAGCCTTACACTCTCTTATTCTCTGCCCAAGACTCTGCTAAACAAGATTGACCTGTCAGATGTCAAATTCAGTTTTACAGGACGTAACCTGTTTACTATCACTCCGTTCACCGGTTATGACCCTGAAATTGCAGCATCCGTCATGAAATTCTGGTTTCCCAACACCCGTCAGTTTGAGTTTGGTGTAGAAGTTTCATTCTAAAAAAGCATTTATTGAAATTATGAAAAAAATATATATTGCATTAGTGTTGGCAGCCGGCGCGCTGACTTCGTGCGACATGGATCTGGAGCGTGCCGGAGCGATTGGCACTGAAAACGGCATCCAGACAAAAGCTGACTGCCAGAATCTATTGAACGGTATTTATACAAATCTTCGCTCGGCTACTGCCGGTGTGTTTGTGGCCGTACCCGAATTTCAGGCTGATATGTTTCAGGCGACAGTAGTCAATGGTAACAATTACGGAGATTTCGCATTTGGCTCGGTAACAGCTTCGACCGGAGATATCGAGAGTCAGTTTTACACGGTTTACACGTATATAGCAAATATCAATTATTTTATGCCGAGAGCACAGGCTCTGATTGACGGCAGCAATCTGTCAGACAGCGATAAAGCTGAGATTGAAATGATGATTGGTGTTGCTAAATTTGCCCGCGCATACTATAATTATCTCCTTTTTGACCGTTTCTGCCAGGCATATTCAGCAGACAAAGCCGAGACTCCGGCATTGGGAGTCCCTTTGGTCGACGAGTATAATCCTACACCTGACCGCGGCAGTTATCCGGGCCGTTCGTCGATGCGGGAAACCATTGATTTTATCAATTCCGACCTTGAGCAGGCCTATGATATCCTCAATAACTATGAGAAAATATCGATGGCCGCATGCGCTCCCAATTCATATCGCATCAGTTCGTATGCCGTAGCGGCTCTGCAGGCTCGTGTGGCTCTTCTATCAAAAGACTATGCCACAGCAATTTCGAAGTCGGAACATGTGATAAATTCAGGCATTTTCAGTCTTTGTGAAATTGAAAACTACGCGAATCTGTGGGAGAAAGATATGTCAACAGAGCTTATATTCGTGCCTTATGGCTCGAAAGAGGAAGCCGGAGCTATCCCCGGCACAGGTGCCGTATGGTTGTACTCCAATGCCAAGAATACTTCTTATTTTATTCCGGCGTCAGAGGCTATTGCCCAATATGATAAAAAGGATGTGCGCCGCACCGTGTTCTTCGATGAGTATCAGATCAAGTGCAATGGATCCGATGTCGACTCTCCGGTATTTGTAAAATACCCGGGTAATCCGGATTTGTTTCCGACTACATCTAATAACAATCTCAAGAACAAACCGAAGCCATTCCGCCTTTCGGAACTTTATCTTATAGCTGCCGAGGCATACAATGAGACCGGAGATGCGCCCAACGCCAACAAATATATCAATGCACTGCGAGCCAAACGTATAACCGGCTATTCTGACCAAAACATGAGTGGTAACACTCTGACAGCTGCAATCCGCGCAGAGCGCTGCAAGGAACTTCTCGGTGAAGGATTCCGTCTGAGTGATCTCAAGCGTTGGGGCGTTGGATTTACCCGAACTTGCGCTTATGGAGAAATCGACACATGGTATAACGATCTTGCCTCCATGCTGCTTTATCCCAATTCGCGCACACTGTCGTATTCTGCCGGCGATTACCGCTATGTATGGCCGATACCGCAGGCTGAGATGGAGGTAAACCCGCAACTCAGAGGACAGCAGAACCCCGGTTATTAATCATTAAAATTTGATAAACGATGAAATTAACTAAAATATTCGCAATGGCTCTGGCTGCTCTTGCCATGACCGCCTGCTCCGATGATGACAACGGACTGAATACCAATGCCGGTGTTACCGTTGATTTCGAAGGCTCAACGATGGAGGTCAATGAGGACCAGGCTTTTTTTGAAATTCCCGTCATGGTTACCGGCGAGTCGAACGGCGACATCAAAGTGACTATCGAAGTTGAAGCTCCGGCCGAAGTCAATGATAACGTAGCTGTAGAAGATGAACATTTCATGATTACAAGCTACACTATCACCATACCGCAGGGTGCGGCTGTCGGAGCATTTGAGGTACGCAGTCTCTGGGTGCAGGGTGTCGTTAATCCTGACCGGACTTTCAAGGTGAAAATCGCCAATGTTGAAGGCGCGGAAATCGGAGCAATCAGTTCAGCCGATGTGACAATCATCAATATTGATGACAATTTCACAAAATTGTTTGGACGCTGGACGCTCTCTGCCACAAACTACAAGACAGGGGAAGAAGTAAGTTATCCAGTCACTCTCGGTGTTCCCTCTGACCCCGAACCCGAAGAAGTCGGACACCTGATTAATGCGTACGGATATCATAAAGACCCTGACATGTTTATTCCCATCTGGTTTGACATCAATGAGGATAACGGAAATGTTGAGTATGTCGGCATTATGCTCGATTATCTGACATGGCCATATTATGCTGATTTCGGTGATCCGATTGGTTATGCTCTGTTGTGCACATCGTCAATCTACAACAATTCATGGGTACAGCAAGGATCAATAGATGGAGAAATCAACGATGAGATGACTGAAATCACCTTCAGTGACGAGTATCCGCTTATCAATCGTCTGATTGCTTATCCTTCGTTCAGCTATCTGAGTTATACATACGGAACCCAATTGATTGGCATCAAGCTTACAAAGAACTGAATTTGAATATTTCAATACTGAAAGATGGCGGGCGTTTGATCAATGTCCGCCATCTTTAACCGTTTTATATTGTACGATGAAAAAATATACTTTAGTAATTTTACTTTCGGGACTAACGGCACTGAGTTCAGTGTCGCAGAGCAAGTTGAATCCTCAGGGGCAGATTATAGTTGACCGGTATAAGGCCGAGCGTGAGATTGACGTCATGTCGGCAGGCGAGGAGACACCACAGACGCAGACCGCAATCGTACGCCTTGCTCCGAGATATACCTCAAAGACACTCTCGGATATGGGTTTCACTATTAATACTGACCTTGGAGAGATTGTGACAGTAGCCGTTACGCTTGACCGTATAGGCGAACTGGAGGCTTCAGATGCTGTAAAAAGCATCTCGCTCGGTGGCAAGGAGTCGCCGATGATGAATTTCGCACGCACATCCGCTGCAGTCGACATGGTGCAGGAGGGCTTTTCATACGGTGGTGAAACGATGTCGTTTGACGGCAGCGGGGTGATTGCCGGCATGATGGACACAGGCTTTGAGGCCAACCATGTCAATTTTACCGACGCCGCCGGAAATTCTCGTGTCGTGTCGCTGTGGCACTTCACAGGAAGCAACGGCAATAATTCGGTGCGTCGTTACGACAGTTCCAATATAAGCCGTTTTTCTTCTGACACCAACACCCAGTCACATGCCACCCACGTAGCCGGTATCATGGCCGGAAGCTATGACCGGCAGTCGCGCTACGTTAATATGTCAAGCCCGTCGTCGGGAAACGGAAAGGTGACCGAGGGGGCAAATCCGTTTTACGGTGTGGCTACCGGCTCGGATATCGCGGCAAGTGTGGGCTCGCTGACCCATGCCAATATAATTGACGGCGTTGCCAATATCGTCAGTTACGCAGAGCAAAGCGGTAAGCCGTGTGTGGTAAATCTGTCGCTTGGCTCTACCTACGGTCCTCATGACGGCACTGATGACTACACTGAAGCTCTCTCGCTTTTAGGTAAACGAGCCGTCATTGTAATGGCCGCCGGAAATGACGGAGAGAACGACCTCTCGATAAGCAAGACTCTGAGCGCTGCTGACAATCAGATAAAGACACTGATTGCGGAAAACAAGGCAAGCGGTATAGTGGATGTATGGTCGGGTGATGCGACTCCGCTCAATGTGACGTGGGCTATTTATGACCAGGATAAGCAGCAGCTCGTTACACTCGGTTCGTCAGCCGATGGTGCGCGTGTTGTCATAAACAGCCAGAACTCGGCATTCGCGGCGTCATTCTCCGGCTCGATCGAGATGGCTTCGGGCGTAGATCCAAACAATAACCGTTACAATGCATTCAGTGTATGCTCGGTAGAACCTAAAGCCGGCAATGTTACGAAACTGCTTGCACTTGTAGTGGAAGGTGCTGCCGGAACCAGGGTAAATGTGTTCGGCAACGATGTGACATTTCAAAATCCATATTGGGTAGGATGGACCGGCGGCTCGACTGCCAACACAATCAATAATTCCTGCTGTGGTGAAAACATAATATCAGTCGGCGCCTACACTACCCGCACCTCCTGGTCGACACTTGCACAGAACGGCAGCATGTACTATCCCGGGAATACGATTGACGCCATCTGTCCGTTCTCATCCTATGGAGAGTCATTTCAGGGAAAAGCGCTGCCAATGGTTGCCGCTCCCGGATCCGCAATAATTTCGTCTTACAATTATGATTATGTCAAAGCGTATGGCGCAGAAAGTTCGATGATAGCATCGGCTCAGGGGCTTATATATACAGACTACTGGGGACAGATGCAGGGGACATCGATGGCATGCCCGATGGTGAGCGGTATCGTTGCTCTGTGGCTTGAGGCTGACCCTACGCTCGGCTTTGACGATGTGGCTGAAATCATTGCGTCGACAAGTGTCACTGACCGGTTTACACGCCGTGCGCCCGAGCGTTTCGGCGTGGGTAAGATTGATGCTTTGGCGGGCATCAAGAAGGTGCTCGACGACAAAGCAAGCGTCGGATCTATCTTTGCCGATGACGAGCGCAATTTTATACTTACGCCCGTCGACGGCGGATACAATGTGTATGTCGCCGGCGAGTCGCAGCTCACAGTAACCATCTATGACGCTGCCGGCCGCTCGGTTTCCGCGACTTCGTCCGACGGCAACAGCGTCGACGTAGACACTTCGTCGCTCCGCCAGGGCGTCTACATCCTCTCTGCAAAGGGAAACACACAACTCCATAACGCCAAGATTGCCGTGAAATAATCTGCGGTAATTCTTTCAGCAAATGAAACAGTCCGCTACCCCTGATGGGCGGCGGACTGTTTTTATTGTATTTCATGCTACGTGTGCCAAGTCAATGCGGCAACAGGTGCATGCCTTGTGTCGGCGGGGATCAGCAGTATTTGCTGAAGTCGGCGTTGCGCATGTCGCCGGTCTCGTTGAAGGCGTTGTGGAATGCGAATGCGGCTGTCAGCGAGTGGGGTGTCTGGCCGCCTTTGCCGAGCTTGAGGTAGTCGAGGAGCAGGCCTTTGTAGTCGGGGTGGGCACAGTTCTCGATGATGCGTTCGGCGCGCTGCAGGGGATCGAGACCGCGGAGGTCGGCTATACCCTGGTCGGTGACCACGATATCTACCGAGTGTTCGGAATGGTCGGCATGCGCCACCATGGGCACGATATTTGAAATCAGGCCGCCCTTTGACACTGACGGGCATGAGAAGATGGAGATGTAGGCGTTGCGGGTGAAGTCGCCCGAGCCGCCCACGCCGTTCATCATCTTGGTGCCGAGCACGTGGGTGGAGTTGATGCCTCCGAATATGTCGGCTTCGAGGGCGGTGTTCATCGAGATGATGCCGAGTCGGCGTATCACTTCGGGGTTGTTCGACAGTTCGGCGGGACGCATGAGTATTTTGTGGGCGAATTCTTTCATGTCGGGGAAGAATTCTTTCTCGGTGTCGTCGCTGAATGTCATGGAGCATGTCGACGCGAATGTGCATTTGCCTTTGCGCATCAGTGAGAGCACGGCGTCCTGCATCACTTCGGTGTACATCATGAACGGGGGTATCTCTTTGTTCTCGCCGAGGTCATAGAGCACGGCGTTGGCCACGTTGCCCACGCCTGACTGGAGCGGGAGGAATTCCTTGGGTATGCCTCCGCGGCGGTATTCGCTGAGCAGGAAGTCGACGACGTTGGCGCCGATCTGCTTCGACACTTCGTCGGGGGCGGTGAAGGCTTTGACTCCGTCGTAGGAGTTGGTGCGCACGATGCCCACTACTTTGCGGGGATCGATTTTAAGCACGGGCGAGCCGATGCGGTCGTTGGCCGCATAGACGGGGATTTCGCGACGGCGGGGAGGGTCAGCGGGGATGTATATGTCGTGCATGCCGTAGAGCGCTTTGGGCAGGGCTTCGTTGAGTTCGATGAAGATTTTGTCGGCAAGCATGGCGTAGGTGGGGATATTGCCGACTCCGGTGCCGAGTATCACCTCGCCGTCGGGGGTTATGTCGGCGGCCTCGATGATGGCCCAGTCCACTTTGCCGTAAAAGCCGTAACGCACCTCCTGCGCCATTTCCGACAGGTGACGGTCGTTGTAATGACAGTCGTGGGCGTTGATGCGCTTGCGGAGGTCGGGCACATTCTGATACGGTGCGCGGAAGTTCAGGGCGTTGGCACGCGAGAGCGCTCCGTCGACATGGTCGGAGGTCGAAGCTCCGGTGAGGAGATTGATTTTGAATGGACGACCTTCGGCATGCTCACGCTCAGCCTTTGCCGCGATTGCCTCGGGGATGAATTTGGGTGTTCCCGGGGCAGTAAATCCGGACAAGCCTACCGTGTCGCCGTTTTTGAAGTGTTCGGCTGCCTCGGCAGCTGTCATGTAATCAAATGCCATAATGATTCTGTGGTTTATTATTAATCTCTAAATAAACAAGGTGAGGTGCAATTGTGCACAATTTTTCAAATTATGCGCAAATTTAAACAATAATTTGGTTAAAGACAAAGTTTTTACCCGTTTAGACAATTTTTAGAGCAATTTTGACTCTCTCGCTTGGGCTTACGGGGAGTCTTGACGTTTCTTATTTTCAAAAAAATGCCTACCTTTGCACAAAAATAACGCGCATGAACAATACCGACCGGAAATTATATATCGAGACTTACGGCTGCCAGATGAATGTGGCCGACACCGAAGTGGTGGCTTCGGTGATGAACACCGTGGGCTACGACATCGCCGACACCGTCGACGATGCCGACGCCATCCTCCTCAACACCTGCTCTATCCGCGACAACGCCGAGCAGAAAATCATCAGCCGCCTGCAGGCTTTGCGCTCGCTGCGCCGCAAATCGGGGCGCCTCATCATCGGCGTCATAGGCTGCATGGCCGAGCGTCTGCGCGACGACCTCATCGACAACCACGGTGTCGACATCGTGGCGGGCCCTGACTCATATCTCGACCTCCCCAACCTCTTCGCTTCGGTGGAGGCCGGCGAGAAAGCCATCAACGTGGAGCTGTCGACCACCGAGACCTACCGCGACATCATCCCGGCCCGCATCACCGGCAACCGCGTCAGCGGTTTCATCAGCATCATGCGCGGCTGCAACAATTTCTGCTCCTACTGCATCGTGCCCTACACCCGCGGACGCGAGCGTTCACGTCCCGTCGACAGCATACTCCATGAACTTGACGACCTGCGTGCCAAGGGGTTCCGCGAAATCACCCTCCTGGGACAGAATGTCAACTCCTACCGCTATTCAGAGCCTGACAGCGACGAGGTGGTGACTTTCGACCGGCTGCTCGCCATCGTGGCCGAAGCCGCTCCCGACATGCGCATACGCTTCACTACCTCGCACCCCAAGGATATGACCGACGCCACAATCGACGTCATCGCCCGATATCCCAACATCTGCCGCCATATCCATCTGCCGGTACAGTCGGGCTCCGACAAGGTGCTCAAACTGATGAACCGCAAATACACCCGCGAATGGTATCTCGACCGCGTCAGCGCCATACGCCGCCGCATACCCGACTGCGGCATATCCACCGACATGTTCACCGGATTTCACGACGAGACGGAGGAGGATTTCCTCGAAACGCTCTCGCTGATGCGCGAAGTTGGTTTTGACGCAGCATTCATGTTCAAATACTCCGAGCGACCGGGCACTCTGGCCGCACGCACGATGCCCGACAACGTGCCGGAAGAGGTGAAAATCGAGCGCCTCAACCGCATGATAGCGTTGCAGAACGAGCTGTCGGCCGAGTCAAACCGCCGCGACATAGGCCGCGTGTTTGAAGTGCTCGTAGAGGGCGTCTCGAAACGCAGCACCGACCAGTTCGTAGGCCGCACCTCGCAAAACAAGACCGCCGTCTTTCCCCGAGGCACCCACCGCGTAGGCGACATCGTCAAAGTGCGTGTCACCGACTCCACCTCCGCCACCCTCATCTGCGAGCTGGCGTAGACTCTCCCTGAATATTCCCCTGTAATACACAATATTATATAGTTTTCGCAACCGATTGTTGCGAAAACTATTACTTTATAGACCATTTTTTGGCAGCTACTTTAGCAAGAGTCAACAAAAATGCGTAACTTTGCAGCCGCTTTTAGAGCCTCATACTTATGCAGAAAATCAGAAACATTGCGATTATCGCACACGTCGACCACGGCAAGACGACCCTCGTCGACAAAATGCTGCTCGCCGGGAACCTTTTTCGTGAGAACCAAAACGCCGGCGAACTCATTCTCGACAACAACGACCTTGAGCGCGAACGCGGCATAACAATTTTGTCAAAAAACGTATCCATCAACTACAAAGGATACAAAATCAACATAATCGACACTCCGGGACACGCCGACTTCGGCGGTGAAGTGGAGCGCGTGCTCAACATGGCCGACGGCTGCCTTCTGCTTGTCGACGCCTTCGAAGGCCCGATGCCGCAGACCCGCTTCGTGCTCCAGAAAGCCATACAGATGGGACTCAAGCCGGTGGTGGTGGTCAACAAAGTCGACAAACCCAACTGCCGCCCCGACGAGGTGCAGGAGATGGTGTTCGACCTCATGTTCAGCCTCGACGCCACAGAGGAGCAGCTCGATTTCCCCACCATCTACGGTTCGGCAAAAAACGGATGGATGAGCACCGACTGGCAGAAGCCTACCGACAGCATCGTTCCGGTGCTCGACGCAATCATAGAACATATCCCCGAGCCTCAGCAGCTCGAAGGCGATGCCCAGATGCTGATCACGTCGCTCGACTTCAGCAACTACGTGGGCCGTATCGCCATCGGACGCGTGCACCGCGGCACCCTGCGCGAAGGTCAGGAGATAGCGCTCTGCAAGAAAGACGGCACGACTGTGCGCCAGCGCATAAAAGAGCTTCACACATTCGAAGGAATGGGACGCAAGAAGGTGGCCGAAGTCGGCAGCGGCGACATCTGCGCGCTCGTAGGCATCGAGAACTTTGAAATCGGTGACACCATCGCCGACTGGAACAACCCCGAACCACTCCCCCGCATCGCCATCGACGAGCCCACAATGTCGATGACTTTCACCATCAACGACTCTCCTTTCTTCGGCCGCGACGGCAAATTCGTGACCTCTCGCCATATCGGCGACCGCCTCACCAAAGAGCTTGACCGCAACCTTGCGCTCCGCGTCACCAAAGCCGACACGGAAGATGTATGGACAGTATTCGGCCGCGGTGTGCTCCACCTGTCGGTGCTTATCGAGACCATGCGCCGCGAAGGCTACGAGCTGCAGGTAGGCCAGCCGCAGGTAATCATCAAGGAAATCGACGGCGTAAAATGCGAGCCGGTGGAACTGCTCACCATCAACGTAACCGATGAATATTCGTCAAAAATGATTGACATGGTGACCCGCCGCAAAGGCGACCTCATATCGATGACCACCCAGAACGACCGCACGCACATGGAATTCCAGATTCCCTCGCGAGGCATCATCGGCCTGCGCAACAACGTGCTCACGGCATCGGCCGGCGAGGCCATCATGGCCCACCGCTTCCTCGAATACCAGCCGTGGAAAGGCGATATCGAACGCCGCACCAACGGTTCGCTCATAGCGATGGAAGCCGGCACAGCCTACGCCTATGCCATCGACAAGCTCCAGGACCGCGGCCGCTTCTTCATCTTCCCGCAGGAGGAGGTTTACGCCGGACAGGTCGTGGGCGAAAACGCCAAGGACAACGACATCGTGGTCAACGTCACAAAGTCCAAGAAACTCACCAACATGCGCGCTTCAGGCGCCGACGACAAGGCCCGTATCGTGCCCCCGATAGTATTCTCGCTTGAAGAAGCCCTCGAATACATCAAAGAGGACGAATACGTGGAGGTTACCCCCAATCACCTGCGTCTGCGCAAAATCATCCTCGATGAAATCGAGCGCAAACGCGCCAACAAATAACGCCGGCATCCAGCCGCGCGTCCGACGCAAAATGTCCCGCCCCATCTGTCAACGCAGATCCGGCGGGACATTTACATTATACACGTCGCGCACCATAAACGCAACATATTTTTGACAAATAACTGAATTTTCGTATTTTTGTCACAAATGAAAAGAATCATATCTAAAATACGGAATTTCATCGCCACCGTCAGAGCGCACCACAGCATGCCGCTGCGCCTTGAATTTGTGGTGAGCGACTACTGCAACCTCAACTGCAAAGGCTGCACCCACTACAGTCCGCTTGCGCCGGATGAATTTGAAAGCATCGCGACGCTCGAGCGTTCGGCAGCCCATCTCGGCGCCACTGTAGGACACGACATCGGCGACGTATACATCATCGGCGGAGAGCCCCTGCTCTACCCTCACCTCACCGACGCCATGGAAATGATGCGCCGCCATTTTCCGGACAACAGCATCAAGCTATTTACCAACGGACTGCTTCTCCCTCGCATGAACGACGAATTCTGGCTTGCGGCAAAGCGCCACCGCATTATCATCGCCTTGACAATCTATCCGATAAAATTCGACTACGACGCCGCACAGGCCCTATGTGCGCGACACGGCATAGAGTGCATGATATTCGGCGACCGCCGTGCCGAAAACTCTTTTATGCGCTTCGGACTCGACCCGACGAAGAAACAGAATGCCCGGCTATCTCATTTCAAATGCTTCAACCGAGGCTGCATATCAGTAATCGACGACAAAATATACCCATGCTCGATAAGCGGTTGCGTCAGCCATCTCAACAAAGCGTGCGGCACCTCGTTCGAACACCAGCCCGGCGACTGGCTCAACGTAGCCGATGTAAAAACCGCAAAACAGATAAAAGCTCTGCGCGACAACCCGGTGCCATTCTGCAGATACTGCAACCCCAACCCCACCGTGACCGATTACGGACACTCCCGGCGCGACAAGCACGAATGGACCGACTGAAAAAACAACCACAACAAACCAAACATAATCAACACATTCATGAAAACAAAATGCATCATGGCAGGCATCATTGCGCTTGCCTCAGCTACAGCCTCGGCAGCATCACCCGCCGCAGCAACCGAACAACTACCCGACAGCGTGTATCTTATGGCCTACTTCACATCGCCGGCCCAACACCTGTTCTACGCATGGAGCACCGACGGACTAAACTGGCAGCAGGCCAACGGAGGACAACCCGTATTCACCGCCTACGACGCCTCAATATGGATGCGCGACCCCTATCTGAACCGCGTCACACGCAACGGCAAAGACACATACCACCTCGTTCACACATGGGGCTGGGACAACCCTGCAATCTTCCACTGGCAATCCGACGACCTCATCCACTGGACAGCAGCCGACGGAGGCACCACAACAGACAGCGGAAAAATATACGTGATGGACGGAAAAGAAGGACGCCCCGCATCGCCCAACGCATGGGCGCCTGAGTTCACCTACGTGCCCGAAGAAGACCTGTTCTACATCTATTGGTCATCACGCGTCGACGACCGCCAGCTACATTACGTCACAACAACACGCGACTGGCTCACATTCTCCACACCCCGTCCACTCTTCGACCCCGGATTTACCGCAATAGACCTCACCGTAGTGCGTCAGGGCGACACATTCCACGGATACTACAAAGATGAGCGCAACGGAGAGAAAACAATATTGTGCGCCACCACCGGCAGCCTCGACCCGGCCATTGACACATTCAAAGGCACAGCGAGAGCACTTCCGGCCGACTATACGACAGAAGTCGAAGGCCCGACAGTATTCCCACGAATAGGAGGCAACGGCTATATCGGATACTTCGACAAATTCAACGGCGACGCCGGCCTGTCATTCATGCAATGCACCGACCTCGATAAAAACGACTGGCAACTCATACCCGACACCGAGACAACCAACGTGCCAGAAGTGAAGCACGGCAGCGTAGTAATCATATCGCGCGAAGAACTGCTCCCCCTCCTCAAAAATATATAACCGCGCCCACGACACCCTCCATTATGACACTCAACGTAACAACAGCCATTCATGTCGACAAAAAAAGATTCACACATATCGCGCTACATATCAATATTTTAACGCAAACAAAAGTAATAAAAGCAAAAAATCAACAAAAAAAAGTGTCAAAAATATTTGCATAATTAAAAACAAACTCGTAACTTTGCATCGCTTTTAAGGAATAACCCCAACGACCAAAGCGAAAGCCAAGTCACAAAAAGGGAAAAGCCTTGAAGCTGAAAACAGGGAGATTCGCTAGCTCAGCTGGTAGAGCACAACACTTTTAATGTTGGGGTCCTGGGTTCGAGCCCCAGGCGGATCACAAAAATAAGGTTCATAGACACGTTCTATGAGCCTTTTTTTCGTGCATTTTGGCGAAAATTCTACCATCCAATGCAGAATTTGGGCGTATGGTAAAAATCCTGTGTAAGAAATAGAAATAGCCATTATTAACACTCGTATTGAACAAAAAAAACTTATTTTATTCAATACGACGGTTTTATTGAATAAAATCCGCTATATTTGCAGTCTAAGATAGACTGTAATGAAAACAACGATACTCAATCAGCGGGCGGAGCGCGACGAATTGTTGTCGCGCCCTTATCAGCAACGTCATACCAAGTATGACGCTGACGAACTTTTGCAAAATCCGCTTATCAAACTTATAACCGGGCCTCGCCGCGTCGGTAAATCCGTTTTTGCCCTGCTGATGTTGCAAGGCAAGAATTTTGCCTATCTCAATTTTGACGATAACCAGTTGCTTGAAAAATGGGATGAGGATCTGGCAATGTCGGCTCTTGATGATGTCTATCCCGATTATGATTTTATGCTGCTTGA
>CAMWJS010000063.1 GCA_947174635.1 uncultured Muribaculaceae bacterium | reverse complement strand
TGCGGACGCACGAGCCGTGCGTCCCTACGTTTTGGAGTTCTGCAACACCCCCTGTTATTATAAAACCGCCGGCCGGCGCCCGACCGTAGTCATCGGATGCCGTCGGCCGGCGGAATTGTATGTATAGTGCGGATTGTCACCGGCGTATATTCCGGAATTCCGCTCCGCTTATGCCGTGGTTATTTACCTGTGTGGTTGAATGACTTAGTGGCAATAGGCACGTTTTTCTCCATGGAGATACGTGTGGGAGTGGGGTATTCGAGGGCATTGAGTTCGGCGACGGCGAAACGGATGTCGTTGAGGAGCTGGTCGGCCATGTCGCGGCTGAAGCCCTGTTTGCAGAGCACGCGCATCACCACGATGTTCTCTATGTTTGCCGGCAGGGTGTAGGCCGGTACCATCCATCCCTTCTGGGCGAGTTTGTCCTGAAGGTCGAAGAGTGTCCATTTTGCGGTTTTCTGCACTTCGGGTTTCATGAGCCAGGTGAAAATCGGGTTGGGGACATCCTGCGAGTAGGGCTGGAATTCGGGCATCGCGCTCACCTGCGAGTGGAGATACTTGGCGACGGAGAGGGAGTTGAACTGGATGTTCTTGTAGCCTTCGAATCCGAGGCGGATGAACTGGTAGTATTGACCGAGAATCTGGGCTGCCGGACGGGAGAAGTTCAGTCCGACCTGGCTGATTTCGGCACCGAGGTAATTGACGCTGAACGACATTACGTCGGGGAGATATTTCTTGTCTTTCCATACCACCCATCCCAGACCGGGATATACAAGGCCGAACTTATGGCCTGAGGTGCTGATCGACAATACCCATTTGAGACGGAAATCCCATTTGACTTCGGGGAAGAGGAAGGGGAGGATAAAGCCGCCCGAGGCTGCGTCGACGTGGATAGGAATGTCATATCCGGTCTTGGCGTTATATGCGTCAAGAGCTTTGTCGAGAGCTTCGACGTCGTCGTTCAGTCCGGTCCATGTCACGCCCTGGATAGGCACGATGCAGATTGTGTTCTCGTCGCACATCTTCAGCGCGTCTTCGGGGTCGAGGGTGGTTTTTTCCAATGTCAGGGGCACGGTTCGCATCTCGATCTGCCAGAGCTGGGCAAATTTCTCCCATACGACCTGATAGCCGGTAGAAATCACGAAATTAGGTTTGTCGAAAGGTTTGCCTTCTTTCTGGCGGCGTTCGCGCCATCGTATCCAGGCAGCAATGCCTCCGAGCATACAGGCTTCCGATGAGCCGATGGCCAGGGCGCCGGTTTTCCATTTGGCGGTTTCGGGCGTGTTCCACAGATTGGCGATGATGTTGATACACTTGCCGTTCATTACTGCGACACGCGGATATTCCGTCTCGTCGATATAGTTGATGTTGATAGCCTCGTTCATGAGCCGGGTGGCGTATTCGTCCATATAGGTGGTGACGAATGTGGCGAGGTTGAGTCGAGGCTGGGTCTGTGCGAATGTCTCGTCTTTTACCATCTGATAGGCTATTTCAGGAGTAGTGGGGCCGGCCGGTATGCGGTCGACCGGAGCTGCCTGAAGCATGGCGTCGGAACCGAAAACGTCGGTCTTGGCATCGCCATTGCGGAAGTTAGGGTCAAGATTAGGGTCAAGCATAAAATTAAAATTAGGGTTTAATAAAGTATTTTTGTTCGTTTCAGGCAGATAAATAAGAGTAGACTACAGTTATTTAAGCCCTGCTGTCTGAAATATAACATCGCTGCTGCGGTAAATGTTGGAGATGTTGTGTCAAAAAAAGTTGAGAAGGCAATATCGGCGGTTAGTGGGCGTATATGGGAACAAAACAGGCGGTGCGTTGTTCCGTTTTCATAGACTCATATATATTTATCTGAAATGGATTGGATAGTACAGACATTGCGCGATAATCCGTCGCTGGCCGTGTTCCTTACGCTCGGAATAGGCTTTTTTATCGGACAGCTTAAATTCAAATCGTTCTCGCTGGGGACGGTTACCTCCGTGCTCCTGGTAGGCGTGGCGGTGGGGCAGCTGGATATCCCGATACCCGGCCCTATGAAAGATGTGTTTTTCCTGCTTTTCCTGTTTGCGATAGGATACAGCGTGGGGCCGCAGTTCTTTCAGGCGCTCAGGGGCGACGGGCTCAAGCAGGTGCTGTTTGCAGTGGTGGTGTGCGTGCTCTGCCTGCTTTCCACTTGGGTTGTGGCGCTCTGCATGGGCTACAATATAGGAGAGGCGGTAGGGTTGCTGGCCGGTTCGCAGACGATGTCGGCGGTTATCGGCGTCGGTACTGACACTATCAATTCGCTCGGGGTGTCAGACGCTGAGAAGCAGAAAATGCTCGGCATGATACCTGTGTGCTACGCGGTGACGTATGTGTTCGGTACCATCGGGTCGGCCTATCTTCTTGCCAATCTCGGGCCGAGGCTTCTGGGCGGTATTAAAAAGGTAAAGGCCGAGACCGCCGAACTTGAAAAGAAACTCAACTACGGCTCCGCCACTACCGACCCCAACTATATCAGGGCACAGCGTCCGGTGGTGTTCCGTGCGTACAAGGTGACGGATTCCTTTTTCGCTGCGCCACGCAGTGTGGCCGAGGCCGAGGATTATTTTATGCGGAAAAAGAGAAATATATATCTGGAGCGCGTGCGCACCGCTTCCGACGGGAAAATCTATGATATGGCTCCGGGACTGGATATAAAAATATCAATGGGCGATGAGGTCGTGCTCAGCGGACGCCGTGAATTCATTATCGGCGATGAGAGCTGGATAGGCCCCGAAGTGGTAGATACGGCGCTGGCCGATTTCATGGCCGAGGAGCTCGATGTCACTGTCGCCTCGAAGAGCATTGGCAGCATGACGGTGGATGAGCTGCGCCGCCGGAAGTTTATGTACGGCGTGTCGATAAAGAGCATAAGCCGTGGCGGAGTGCCTATACCGGTGCTCGCACAGGTGAAGTTACGCAGGGGCGATGTCGTGTCGGTTGTAGGCCTTGGGCGGGAAGTGAACGCAGCCGCCAAGGAAATAGGCTATGCCGACCGCCGCACCACAAAGACCGACCTCGTATTCGTAGGCCTCGGAATATTTCTCGGCGGCTTGCTCGGCTCGCTGTCAGTTCATATCGGGAAGATACCGTTGAGCCTGAGCATCAGTGGCGGAGCGCTTATCGCCGGCCTCGTGCTCGGATGGCTTCGCTCGAAGCATCCTACCTTCGGCCGTTTGCCCCGCTCCTCAGTGTGGCTTATGGACAACCTCGGACTTAACATGTTTATCGCCGTGGTAGGTATCACCTCCGGACCGTCGTTCATCTCCGGACTGAAGGAAGTCGGTTTCATCCTCTTCCTGATGGGTGTGATTGCCACCTCCGTACCCCTCATACTCGGCACAATCATCGGTCGCCGCATATTCAAGTTCCCGTCGGCGATAACGCTCGGCTGCTGCGCCGGAAGCCGTACGACAACGGCCTCGCTCGGTGCCGTACAGGATGCAATCGGCAGCTCCATTCCCGCAATGGGCTACACCGTGACCTACGCCATTGGCAACACCCTCCTCATCCTATGGGGCGTAGTGATAGTCCTGCTGATGAGCTGACGGCATCCGCCTTCCCTCCCGCTCGCACGAAATTAAGTCTCCCCTCCGAGGGAAAGTCGTGTCAGACTTTCCCTCGGAGGGGAGACTTATGCATATACATATTGTAATTTCATATTGATCGGAGAAGCGTTGTGTGTAAGTTTTCAGAAAAAACTTTCTCGCAATACGATTTCACTATCGAGACTGTGGACAAACCAAATTATTATATTCAATTAGATATGGTAGAAAGATGCTTTTCCGAAAAATATAATTCCTGATAGGATAGATGGGAGTGAATGTCAAATGAAAGCTTTGAAACGTATGTTTGAGCAAAAAAACTTCAGAAAATAATATTGTTTTTTGAAGGTTTGGCAATGCTCACGCCGTCAATCGCATTGAGGATTTTTTTGAGATATGGAACGATGGATTTATTTTCAATATTGATTGTGAGTTGTGTCATACAGCAAGATTATAGATAATAAAGTTGAAATCGGTGTCGGTTTTTGACCAACACCGATTTCAACTTTATAACATATCAATACTCCTCCTCGTTGAAGTCGCCCTGCAACTTATTTAACAAATTGATGCATCGATATTTAAGTAGATTAATCATTGTTGGGGTTCGTGAGTGGATAGCACTGTTCATAACAGATTTAGACTATCTAAAACCTTATGGCTTAACTGGATAGCTGCCGTCAACCGGGCGGAGTGGGGCAGCAAAGCAGTCATCAATCCGTACTTCTCGCTGATAAAAATAGCCGGCAATTTCCTTGAAATGGAATTGCCGGCCAATATCGATGCCGTATATTATGACGCGTTCGCACCTGAAAAACAGCCTGAGATGTGGAGCGAAGAGATAATCGATAAGCTATATTCTTCAATGGCCCCGGGCGGAACGCTGACAACCTATTGTGCAAAAGGAGTCATACGCCGTCGGCTT
This sequence comes from uncultured Muribaculaceae bacterium, assembly GCA_947174635.1. Taxonomy (GTDB): domain Bacteria; phylum Bacteroidota; class Bacteroidia; order Bacteroidales; family Muribaculaceae; genus JAGBWK01. The sequence goes on along the minus strand of CAMWJS010000063.1, from coordinate 11,089 downwards.
CAGTCGGTCGGCTTCACTGTGGAACGTCTTCCCGGACCCGCAAACGGCAAACGCGAAATCCTGCGTGCCACCCGTGAGGTATGATTCTTGGAGAACACGAATTTTCCTTGATACATAATCTTGATGCTTAAGAATAACAAGACTAATAAACCAAATTCAAATCAAAAAACAATGTACTCTTGTATTTGATTAAATACTAATAGTTTAATCGTAGTGGCTATATTTTTATCGCACCACAACTATTTCTGAACCATATATCGAGTATTTGTATCAGTCATTAATTTACATTAATTTATTCTTAAAATAAAAGCCATTCTTATAATTCCCAAATTCATCTATTTCAATTAGATATGAAATGATTTTGTTCTTTGAATAAGTTGACATTAAAACATATTTGCCATTTGTCGACACAAAAGCTTGCACAAAACCAAGTTGTCCAATTTTAGACATTAATCCCTGATTTGAATATGTATTTAAATCGGAAAAATGTAAATCCAAAATTTCTTCCTTATCCTTTGTGAGAAATTGATATGAATTGTAATCTATTCTCGTAGCTTTTTTTAGCTCTGTTGATATCGGTTTGCCTTTTTTGTCAAGTGGAATATTATCAATAAAATTATTCAATCGTATATATTCGGCCATTTTTTCTAATCCCTCTTGTATATTCTTTGAATGCTCTTCGCATTTAGTCGAAAAAAATACTTTAGCTGCGATGTCAAATGGAATTAGATTGATTTCTTTGATATTAACAAAGCTTTCAGACTCATTAATTTGTTCTTCGATTTCGCTTAATCTCAAAAGAGTATTGATTTCTCCTTCCCAATATTCTTTCTCAAAAGCTGCAAGAATATTACATGTGTCTGCTTTTGTTTTATCAGCCCGTTTCGTAATCTCAAGATTAGTTTTTTCTAAGCCTAAGTCATAATTTACAAGATATGCTGCATATCCACCTCGATTACCTGATGAAACACGTGGAAAAGTAATCGCAGTTTTCCCATCTGATGAAATAAAGCTATCATGTAAAGAGATATATGTAAATTGCAAACTGGACATAGTCTCCCCTGATGCCATTATTATATCATATTTCCCATTATTGTTAACAACAGATTTAGTTAGGATTTGAGGATTAATATATATATTAAAATTTTGTTGTTTTGCAGTCCTGTTGGCTTTACGTGCACGCTCCTCCAGTAGATTATTAATACTATTACAACATTCTTTATTAATATAAATTGACGCTAAGTTTATAAGACTGTCTCGATGTGCTTTCTCACGAGTCAATTTATCATTATAAAATTGCTTGAATTCTTTGGGCGTTTTATAAGTTATATTGCGCTTATACCAATTTTTGTCACCATAGATGTTGGTTTTCACCAGTGAGATCCAATTGCCATTATTGTCATATTGGTATTCATTTGATTCTGTCCCCATACCCGGGTATGGAGAAGAGGCCTGTTTTTTTAATTCAACCAAATCGCCCTGTTCATTATATTTCCAAGTATAATTAATCTTTAAGCCATTATGATGCTGGCAAGTATATAAAATTGGTTTTTCCTCGTTATTAAATTTATATGTTCCTTCTGCAAATATTGCATCGTGTTTATATGTATTGTTGTTTATCTCATATCTAATAGGTGAGCTGGTTAAGGATTTATAATATTCAACCTTATATCCTGTAGGGGTGTACGAAAAATTGATTCTTGTTTTGGGGTTGTTGTTCCGATACATCGTCTCACTTGTTATACGTCCCAAATCGTCAAACTCACGTTTATAAAATTGTTCCTCATACGTATTCCATTTATTGGATTTGGATTCGATGCCCTGAATCATGATTTTGCAGTCTGTTCCTTCATAGGTATATATTGCGCGGCGCCTTTCTAAATGCTCATAATAATATCGCTCCGTAATTTTACCATTTTCATCAAATATAATAGAATCTACGGCATGATATTCACCGGCCGATTCTTCTCCAAATTCTTTTTTTGTGCAGGCACTGTATGTTACTACAGAGAAAACACTTCCGCTAAGATTTTTTTCATTCAGACTGAATTTATTTTCAATTTTACTTTTTAGAAAATCAAGATCTTTGCACTTGGCTTCTATTGAGATCATTACAAATAACAGAAGCATTATTGTTTTAATGAAATTTTTCATTGTCAATTGATTTTATTAGTCCTATAATATTAATAAACTGATTTTGTGACATGTTGTGTCTAACTAAACTCTACTATATATGAGTAACATGAAAATCTGAAAAACTAATTCTATCAAGATTTTCTTTTATGAGTTTGGAGAGTTCTTGTTTTTTGCACGTTTATTGTCGAGTGGAGATAGTTCATATATGAGGTATTCTTCAAGAGAAAGCCGTTCATATGCTGCAGTGTCTGAAGCGCTGAATGCGATAATACTGTCCGGAGTTCCCTTCCATTTATGTCTCACCGGCTTAATTTTATCCGTAGGATTAAAGTACTGATAGAAACGGTAGCCCAAAGACGAACTTTGACCAACATAAATCACAACATTGTTCTTGTCAAGAATTAAATAAACCCCTGCTTTATGATTACAAGGCCATTCATTGTCGATAATCCCATATTCCCCTTCAAGTGGGTGTAATTTATATTGATGAGAAGGCTTAAACATCGTGTTATAACGTATGTTATAATTACTGACGAGTTTTAGAGCTTTTTCAAGACTTTGATCCATTTTTTACCTTTGTGCCGTGGTCATCCTCTCGTTGGCATTAGATTGGTTTATATACAAGAAAAGCGTAGGAGTCTGTATCTGTTGCCATCCTACACTTCGAGGCTTCTCGCATTGCCCATCAATAGTCGGACGGCAACGAAGAAGCCCTACGCTTGTATATGCAATCAATGCGTCCGGCTATATTCCTCGCGGAACACCGTGCCGGATGCAAGATAATTACATATCCACGGGCATCCATCGTTGCTCAACCCTTGACTATTGACTGAATTTTGCGAGAATTCCGAAGTGTCAAGAATCAGCGCGGATAAACGCTTTTCATTATGTTCTTTGCCAAGGCTTGTCGCTTGCCGCTTTCGCAGAAATGAACGCACCAAGGCGATAACTGCTTCCCTCCCTCAATTCCCCGGCCGGGGCTTCAGGCGGTCTACACACGCAAATGTAGAGCAATCATTTGATTTTTGCAAAATTTAGTACAAAAAAATATTAACCAATTAAGAACATTATTGTTATTTTCCAAAAATCGAGGGCTGCCTCCCACATGTCGTATAAATAAAAATCCACCCCGATTTCAGAGTGGATTTGTGCTGTTTTATAATCTTAAACAAAGATGGATTTAGCCGATTATCTGTTTTTGCGATATTTGTAGATGTTTTCGCGGAAGCCTCCGTTTTTGAGAAGGTCGTGCTCTAATTTTTTCATCAGTTGTTCTATGATGAAGATGGCTTGTCCGGTTAGGACTATGATGATATTGGCAATTAGCTCGTGGCTTAGTGTTGAGAATTTCTCGATAAAGAAGTCGTAGTCGCTGTTATTGTCTTTGCCTAATTCCTGGGCTCGCTTGAAAAGCCTGTCGGTGTAGGACCACTGGTTGAATCCATGCCGTAGGAGGAAGTCTTCATAATCAACCTTCAGCTCCTTCATGCTTCCTATTGCACAGTTAACAAGATGGATGCCTGAGGGCTTGGAGGTGGCATAGTTGTTAAGCCCCTCAACTATGTTCTGTTTCCCGGAGCGGGCCGCATGCTCCATCTGCTCCTGTGTGCGTTTGAATCGAAGCTCAGTATTGTTGATAAACCAATTATTGAGGGCATAGACAAGATTTGCCTTTTGGTATGCGAGAAGCTTGTGGTAATCGCCAGACGGCTTGATTAGCGACAGAGACATAGATGTGGGAATTGAATGAAATAGGAAAGGAGGGAAAGGAGTGAAAGGGGAGGAGGTGATAAAGGTTTGAAAGGATATCAAATAGCCTTTCAAACCTTTATCACTTTTTCAGCCCTTAAAGCCTTTATGTTAATATTCCTCCTCGTTGAACAGGAAGTCTTCTTTTGAGGGGTAGTCGGGCCAGATGTCTTCGATGCATTCGTAGGTTTCGCCTTCGTCTTCCATTTCCTGGAGGTTTTCTATTACTTCGAGGGGAGCTCCCGAGCGCATTGCGTAGTCGATGAGTTCGTCTTTGGTTGCAGGCCAGGGTGCGTCTTCAAGCTTTGACGCCAATTCAAGTGTCCAATACATTGTATAACAGGTTTTTGTGATTTTACTATAATGCGTTTTCTTATGGCATGGTGATAAGTGGTGCAAAAATAGTAAAATTTTTGAATATTGAAACTATTTTGCTGGTATTTTGTCGATACGGCGCTGATGGCGGCCTCCTTCAAAGGGTGTTTCAAGGAAAGCGTCGACAATAGCGAGGGCATCTACAGGCGAGATAAAGCGGGCGGGGAGCACGAGCACATTGGCGTCGTTATGCTGTCGGGCGAGGCGTGCCAGCTCGGGTGTCCAGCACAGAGCCGCGCGTATGCCCTGATGCTTGTTGAGGGTCATTGCTATGCCGTTGCCCGAACCGCACATTGCTATGCCGGGGTAGCATTCTCCCGATTCTACTGCCTGCGCGCAGGGGTGGGCGAAGTCCGGATAGTCGCACGACTCGGTGCTTGATGTGCCGAAATCCTTGAATTCTTTGTTGTCGGCTTCAAGATATCCTTCGATTATGCTTTTCAGCTCGAAGCCTGCATGGTCGCTACATATTGCTATCATTTCAGTATTATTTTGTTAGTGATTAATGCCTGTTGTTGGAAAGCCGGAGCCTGAGGCGACGCCACAATGCATTGGGTATGCATCGCCACAATGCCACGACAAGCGCCCATCGACGGTCGATAATGCGGCTGCGTCGGCGGTCTATCGCTTTAACTATTAACGCTGTGGCGCGTCGGGTGTTCATCAGCATGGGGTACTTTGTGTCGGCGTCGAGCAGCGGAGTGCCGACAAATCCCGGCTTGATGTCGGTGATGGTGACGGGCACGTGCCTCTGGCGCGCGAGTTGGGAGAGGGCGGTGAGATATTCTGTCTGAAAACGTTTTGATGCCGAGTAGGATGCCGCTATGCCGATGCCACGGGTTCCGGCCACGGAACTGATGTCGACAATCTGCCCGCTGAGGCCGTTGTCGGCGTAGTAGTTGAATATGAAATCCACTACGCGGGTGAAGCCAAGGCAGTTGGTCTCCACTGTGGCTATGTCGAGCGCAGGGTCGAGCTGCGGATTGGCATAGCCTATGCCGGCGCAGTTGATGAAAATATCGGGAGGCGTGCCCATTTCGTTTATAAGTGAGGCAAGCCGCAGGGGTGCATCCTTGTCTGTGACATCGAGAGTGCAGGCTGTCACGCGTTCGGGTGCCAATTCCCTCAGCTGTGCGAGCCGGTCGGCCCGACGGGCTGCGACTCCCACACGGTAGCCGCGTCCGATATATGTCATCGCGATTTCTCTTCCAAGGCCTGATGAAGCCCCTGTGATTATTACCGTCGGCATCCTGTTTCTTATTTTTGTCCCTCCGGCCCGGAGTCCGGGTCGTCCAATGCTTCGATTGTCTCTACGGTTGAGGCTGACGGAGAGTTGCGTTTTGACAACGCTACGGTATATGACAGTGAGAACGTGGCGTTGATTGTGCGGTTGCGTGCGCCGAATCCGGGGATATACCATGCGTTGCCGTATGGAGTGTCGCTGTCATGCAGCAGCGATTGGTAGCGCACGCTCCAGCCAAGCGAGAAATTGTCGATGATGCGCACGCGCAGCGCCAGAAGTATCTGGAAATACCCCGCAGTGACATTCTGCGACGGGATGGCATAGGTGAGAGGTTCGTCCCAGTAGCCCGGTTGCTGCGTGATGTCGGTAACCTCGAATTTGAAAGGGGTGAAACCGTATCTCACACCGGCCATAATCAGATAATCCGGATTTGACTGGTAGAGGAAGTTGTAGTTCATGCCTATCCTGAAGAATGGCGCAATCGGTGAGCGGTAGGTGTAGTTGTTGTCGTCGGGCGTATTTTTCGCCTCGCCGAGACCGAACTCTATCACGGGGATATACCTGTTGTGGAGGTTGATTTCGGCGGCAATCTCGCCAAGTCCGTATTTCGTGCCGAAAGCGCGCATGGCCGGAGTGAAAAGGTCGACCGAAAGCGTGGCTGAGTGAAGCAGCGGGTATATCATCTTCGGCACTTTTCGCTCGATGGCCGTCGTGTCGACGAACTCTTTGCCCGTGATGGTGTCTACGAGTATCGTATTGCCGTGGGCATCGGTCATTTCGGCCAGCCGCGAACGGTCGATGGTGTCGCCTTTGGCCTTGTTCTCGTTGATATGCTGGGTTGTGGTAGCAGGTGTGTTGATTGGAGTGACACGGCGTTGCGCCATCGATGTCGCTCCACACGCCATAACCATAAGTGACAGTAATATTTTTAACAGACGTTTCATCGGTTTTCAGCGGAAGATGTTTTGAAATACAGGCGCAGGTTTTCAATGTCGGCGTTGGTTATCACCGAGTCGGCCGGAACTATGGCAACCGAGTCGAGGAGGTGGCGTGAATGCACCACCGACTCTATGCGGTATCTCATCATGGCCCCGCACTCTTCCGATGCGAAGTAGGGGATTGAGCTGTAATTGAACGTGATTGTATCGTTGAGTTCGCGATAATCGAGCGCCTTGTAGCGGTAGGCTATGCAGAATGCCGCCGATGTCCGTTCGGAGCGCAGTGGCAGATACACCGCAGTGGCTGCCTCGCCCGATGCGAGAAGCAGCGAGTCGCCCGGAGCCCCGATGCCACCCACGTCGATAGAGTCAAGAGATATCGTAGAGCCGGAGCCTGTGGCGTAAAATCCGGCGAGCGGAATGCTCGAACGGTTGTCGGTGCACCCCGTCGTGTTGCATGACCCGCATACTCCCAGCATCACGGCTGCCGCCGCTGAGAGTACCGGCACGCGCGCCGGCCACAGCATTTTCCCGGGCCTATTTCTCATCGCCGCGCAGCTCCTCTTCAATCTCATAGTCATTGCGTTTTTGTGAGTTACGCACAATCAGTTCGCCGATAAATCCTGTCAGAAACAGCTGGGTGCCGAGTATCATCGTTGTGAGCGCGATGAAGAAGTAGGGGGAGTCGGTCACCAGTGAATAGTGGTTGCCGGCATTCATGTTGTAGAGCTTGACCGCACCTACGGCAATCACCGCCATGAATCCTAAAAAGAACATCAGCGACCCGAGCAGACCGAAGAAGTGCATCGGCTTGCGGCCGAATTTCCCGGTGAACCAAAGTGTCAGAAGGTCAAGATATCCGTTGACAAAACGGTCGAGCCCGAATTTCGACTTGCCGTATTTGCGTGCCTGATGGTGCACTGCCTTCTCGCCTATGCGCGTATATCCGGCATTCTTCGCCAGGATAGGGATGTAGCGGTGCATGTCGCCATACACCTCTATATGCTTCACCACATCGCGGCGATAGGCTTTCAGTCCGCAGTTGAAGTCGTGCAGATTCCGGATGCCGCTCACCTTGCGGGCAGTTGCGTTGAACAGCTTGGTAGGTATCGTTTTCGACAGGGGGTCGTAGCGTTTCTGTTTCCATCCCGACACCAGGTCATATTTCTCCTCCGTAATCATGCGGTAGAGTTCCGGAATCTCGTCGGGCGAATCCTGCAGGTCGGCATCCATCGTGATTATGACGTCACCCTTGGCTCTGGCAAATCCGGTGTTGAGAGCCGGCGACTTGCCGTAATTTCGGCGGAAACGCACTCCCCTGACCGATGCATTCGCTTCCGAAAGCCGCTCTATCACCTCCCACGACGTGTCGGTCGACCCGTCGTCGACAAATATCACTTCATAGGAAAAATTGTTTTCCTGCATGACGCGGCGTATCCAGCTCTCGAGTTCGGGAAGAGACTCGGCTTCGTTATAAAGAGGTACTACTACCGATATGTCCATATCTTTATAGATGTAATTATGGGGTTTATTGATTTGGAGATGAGGAGGGCGGAATTCTCTTTGATTTTACAATCGCGGCGATGACGAGAGAGGCTATGCTTCCGGTGAACGATGCCGCCCAGAGCAGGGTCATGGAAATGTCAATCGGCCGTATGGATGAGAAATACGATGATATCTGTTGCGGTGTGACGTCCGAACCGGCAATTACCCCGGGATTATTCTCGATCAGCGTCGACAGCTGGGCCGCGACGGCCGGAAGATAGCCCGGCACAATCCACTTCATGAATATGAGCGTGCCGAGAGCGAAAATGATTGAACCGCATACGAAATGTAATATCCCTTCGAGCCACAGCCCCGAGAGTGTCATCAACCCGTTGGTGGCGAAATACGTGCTTTTCAGCCTCCGGTACACGACCACAGGCACATACACCATCAGTCCCAGCGCCATAAGCCCCGTAATGGAGCCCGGTACGGTCTCAAGCAGAAATATGCACACAAAAAGCGCTCCGAGTGTCACACCCCCCTCGGCCGCCCTGCGAAATATGGATTTGGGTCGGTTCACGTTGCAAATTTACAAAATTATTAATCATTATCGTATGCCGGAGGAAATTTCCTGCGTTTTTTTGCCAAAAATAAAATTGCGCCTATCTTTGCAGGAGGATTGTCGGAATTTACATGACGCCGGCTTCTGACAATCGTTTGTTATCCCGATTTATATTTATGCCAATAAGTAACTGTTCAAAATTATTTTGATATTATGGCAGAAAAGACTCCGACAGAATATTAAAACAATGAGAATGGTTGGTATAAAATAATTTTAAACAGTTACTTACAATTGAATTATTTATGAGAAAAGCATTACTCCTCGTAGGAATGGCCGCGACGCTTGGCGCGAGTGCGGTCCAGCTTACTCCTGAGGCCGCTTTGCGACGCGCCGTTGCAGAGCCTCATGTCAAAGCTATGGTAAAACCACTGACAGTTCACCACAATCCCGAGCTTGTCTACACCGAAGAAATCAACGCGCAGCCGGCCGCCTATCTGTTCGACCGTGGCAACGGCGCAGGTTATCTTATCGTATCGGCCGATGATGAGGTAGTCCCTCTGCTGGGCTATTCCGATGCCGGATGTATTGATGTCGCCGACATGCCCGACGGCCTCAGGTACTGGCTCGGGTACTACGCTGCAGAAATCGAGAATGTTAGAACCTCCGGCACCGTTTCGGCTCTGGCCGCCACGTCGCCCGAACGCAAGGCCATCGCGCCGATGCTAACCACCCGATGGAACCAGTCGGCGCCCTACAACAATATGTGCCCCACTGTCGGCTCGAACCGTTGCGTGACCGGTTGCGTCGCCACTGCCCTCGCTCAGGTTATGAAATACCACAACTGGCCCGCCAAAGGCCGTGGCAGCAACTCATATACCTGGAATAACACCACTCTGTCGCTCGATTTCTCGACCGTCACCTACGATTGGGCGAATATGCTCGACGAGTACGGCTCCACGGCGACCGCCACGCAGAATGCCGCTGTCGCCAATCTTATGTACAGTTGCGGCATCGCAGTCAACATGAGCTACGGCACGGGCGCGTCGGGCTCCGTATCCATATATTGCGGTTCTGCTCTTGTCGATTATTTCAACTATGACGCATCGCTCCGTTATCTTGAACGCGATTTCTACACCATATCCGATTGGGAAGATGAAGTCTACAATTCTCTTGCCTCCGGTTGTCCGGTGCTCTACGGCGGACAGAGCGCAACAGGAGGCCACGAATTTGTGTGCGACGGCTACTCCTCCGACGGCTATTTCCACTTCAACTGGGGCTGGGGCGGCATGTCTGACGGCTATTTCCGTCTGACGGCGCTCAATCCCGGCGCACAGGGTATCGGCGGAGCCGGCAGTGGCGCCGGCTACAATTTCGGCCAGGATATCATCGTAGGCATAAAGCCCTATGCCGGTCAGTCTGCGTTTACACCTGTTCTGGTCAACAGAGCCGATTTCACGATAAGCGAAACCAGTGTCAGGCTGCCTGGTTCCATCACTGCGTCTGCCCAGGTGCGCAATATCTCATATGGCACAGTCGATTTCAAGCTTGGAGTCGGTATCACCGGAGCAGACGGCAATACGGTCTACAGCGCATGGTCCTACACAAACACGTTGAGCCTTCAGCCCGGTTATGGTTATACCTCTCTGAAGCCCTATAGCGTATCGCTTCCTTCCGGACTTGCCGACGGCGTGTATACCGTTGCCCCCGCGTTTATTGCCGACGGCAAATGGTATGACCTCGAGACTCTGTTGGGCTGCGCAGGCTCTGTGAAGATGACGGTCGCCAACGGTGTGGCCACATTCGCCGCTCCCGCCGCCGCTGCGTTGCCTGTCGTCGCTGACAGCGAAGTGGATATAGAAATTTACAACCTCAACGGACAGCGCGTTGCCGGCCGTCCCGCTCCCGGACATTACATCATGGTGAAACGTGCGGCCGACGGAACAGCCACATCCGAGCACCTTGTTGTCAAATAATCTTAGAGAGACCTGTTTATGAAAATATCAGCAATCCTGCCGGCCGTTGTGATACTGTCGGCAGGTTGTCGTTCCAATCCGCTTGCGGCGGCTGACGATAACGCCGTCAACCCACCCGAAATCGTCAGAAATGATGATGTCGTGCGCGATGGCGCCCCGCCGGCATTTCTCCCCCGTGCGGTCATCTATCGCACAAATGGCGATTATGACGACCGCGTGACGGTCACGCTTGATGCATCAGGGACATCGCTCCTGAGCTATCCCGCACCGACGGATGTCACTGCCGCCTCCGCTCCCCTTGTGGTGGCCGACAACTGGCTGCTTGACCGCCGTGGCGGCATCAGTATGAACACCGCCTTCCTCGACTGGACCTACGCCCAATACGCATCGATGAAGCGAACACCCACACCCGCCGAAATCATGTCGCACATCATCCCCGACGCCCGTGTTATAGCCGTAAAGACACTCCCGCTGACAGCCACCGAGGCCGCCACCGACACAGCCCGTGTCAACGCCATAATAACGCACCTGTCCGACACAAAAGTAAGTCAAGTGCAAAGTCGACAAGCTGTTACAGAGCTAAAGTGAAATTTAGCAGTCAAAAGTACCGGCAAATTGTAGGGACGCG
>CAMWJS010000062.1 GCA_947174635.1 uncultured Muribaculaceae bacterium | reverse complement strand
GAAACCTTCAACCCATCCACATCCTGAAGACCGATAGCCGTCTGCCAAGCATCCGCCTTCTCCCTCTGTCCCGGTTCCCCGTGTACTATGTATTCGTCAAACTCACTCATATCACATCATTCATCTGTTGACATACTGCAAACCAATCTCCATTGACTAGTTACGCGCACGTTCCTTCTCTCCCGGTTCCCCGGAAGCAAGATACCAATCTAACTTTTTACACATATCTTTGTATGGCATATCTTGTGGACACTCGCTGACCGTCAATAAGAATTTTCTTGCCAGTTGATGTTGTACCATCTTTCAGTTTTACATCCGGATTCTGCCAAGTAACGATATAACCGATTGGATAGCCTTGATAGAGGCTATCGATAAGGTCGCGCACTTTTGCACCATCCCACACAAAAGGTCGCTGAATCTCCGGTATAGCAATTTCCTTGTTATCGACATAATTAAGCAATGCCGATACAAGGTAATGATTTACTTGATATTTCTGTTCGATTTCCATAATTTTCTATAGTATAAATCTTAGACTTAAATGGAAGCATAGAATTCGGACAAATCTAAGATCGCTCTTCTAATTGAACGATAATCATCTCGAGGCACATCAATAAATTCAGTTTGACTGTCGTCTATTTCGGCCTCAAATAGTCCTTTAGGTGCTCTGGCGGTATTTATTAGGTCAACATAACAACCATAATCTATAGAATATACATTAAACCTCACACCTGGCGTGTCTTTACTCGAAATATTCTGTTTAATTATATGCAATATCCTAGCATCATAAAGATAGTTTATTAGATTGTCGTTTTCGTTGCTTTTGAGCATAAAAGCACGTGCTTGTCGTGTATTAATCACATCAGAGATTATCCAATCAAGTAGCCCACTTGTATTTGGGATAGCACTGATGGCCCCTCTCTTATCTTCATCAAACCAGTTTCGGGCTGCTTTTCTTATAATAGGAATAGAGATTCGATTGTAATAGTCAAGTATAATTGCTTTGTGTAAGACATTAAAGAAATCACGAGGTACTCCTTCTGCGGCTAACACCAATTCTTCGAAACAACTTTCTTGAGTGAAAAGTGATTTAACTAAGTCATCAGAACTTGCAATTCTATCTTCTGGAGGTAAAATCGTATTTACTCTTTGAAAGAGTAAATCTCTGAAAAATGAAAGTGAAGATGCATGATTGTTTCCGAATACCATCAATTCATCTAAGTTAATAGTAGAAACATCGGCACCCAGTTCTATCCCCAAATAATTAGAGCCAGTTATAGCATGTCGGAAATTTGACCTGTGTTCAATAGCTCCAATCTTAAAGGTAAATCCACGGACGGGACAGATGACCCTTCTAAGAATATCTGCTAAAACAATCTGTATATCTGGAGAAAGTTCAGAAAATTCATCAAATATTAGCCATATTTTGTGTGGAAATAAAATATCAGCTACCTTCTGGAGTATTGATGTTGCATCCAAAAGATTTATATATGTATAGTATCTGCCAGAAAGCTTTAAAGTAGAGCTCTTATCTACAATGTCTATATCCTTAGTTGAAATATTCAATCCACAATCATAAGGGCTAAAGAATATACCAGAATTAAATTCGTGAGAACTTTTATCAACTGAGGATAACTCGCTAACGACTTCACCCATAATGGCAGATTTAGTCCATGTATGATTAAGTTGGTCTATTAAGGGGGGTATTTCACATAGATATGCTTCCTTGTGCTCATCAGAAATAATTATATATGATATTATTTCATCAGATAATACCTTAATTATATCAATAAAAAATCGTAATGCACGCTGTTCTATTGAAAGAGATTGATCTGCATAGATACTATTTGAAGACCCAATTTTTCTAAGGTCTACAAATATGCAACAATCATCTTGCTTTTCTTTGAGATTTTTAAAGTATCTCAGTACATGTGTTTTGCCTGTTCCTCGGCGTCCAAAAATAATTTGATTGTTTTCGCTATCCAGAAGAGGAATTAACGAGCCAACCTTTACAAATGAATTTACTAGAGAATTATCATCCCATTTGTCTGCGCGTAATTGTATCTGTAGTATAGCGTCTTGTACCGTCATAATTTTTACATAATTAAATTCGTTATTGTTTCGTCGCCGCAGATGTTGCGGATTTTCATGCGGAGGGGCTTGGTGTCCGCATGGATTGTGCCGTCCCAGAAGTCTGAGGTTTTGCGACCGTTTATGGTGACGGTGCTGTCTTTCTCAATCTTTATTTCGGAATCGCTGTGCCACGGAGCATTTTCTTCAGCGGTAGTACAGTCGACCGAAACCATCTCAATTGCCTCAAGTCCTTCCAAACTAAGTTCAATGGGAACAAACTTCTTTTTTGAGTTCGCCATCGCTTTTTGATTAAACTCTTTGATCTTGTGACTGACTCTGTCACTGTAGAATCGAGTTATGGAGACAGTAAAAATATCAACCATTTTGGATGGGTCTTCGCTCACAGTATACTCGACATCATCCTGAAGAATTGCATTGTCGAGCAATTCTTTCAGGTCGCGGAGTTCAATCTCTATAACTGTGTCATTGTTGTCTTTGATGAAATCTTTGAGTTCCTGACGGTCAATAATGTCAATGTAATAGACAATGACACGCTTGACAGTTGGCGGCAACTGAGGCATTGCATCATTGATTATGCGGTTGAGCGTAACAACATCGAGCACTCTTGAAGAGGAGTCCATTAAATCGGGTACATAAACGGGTGATGAGCCGTATGTTGTATCCATGATGCTGCCTATCCACATTGAGCCTATGGTCGGGTCAATTCTCAGACTGGGAATAATGCGCATAATCGCATCTTTGGTCTGAACCGGATTGCGGTAAAGTGTTACGCCGTCCTGAACTTTTTTAACAGCGAAACTTGCGTAATTTGCTTTGAGACGGTCACGGGCGGTTTGGATACTGTTTATATTGACATCAGTGTGGATAAACTTGCGTCCTAATTTATTGGCAACCGCAGCAGTAACACCACTGCCCCCAAAAAAGTCAGCGACAATCATTCCCTCGTTGCTACTTACGGATATTATCCTTTGAAGCAATGATTCAGGTTTCTGTGTGGTGTAATCGACCTTTTCAAGTGCTTGAGAGTTAACAGGATTTATATCAATCCAGATATCATTTACTTTTGTCCCCTTATTTTCGTCAAGAAATCCCTTCCGCTGAGGCAATCCATCGTTGATTTGAAATATTTGTCCTTCTTGCAAAAGGAGGTTCATTTTTTCTTTGGAACATGCCCAAGTTTGAGTATGCCCTAAGAATTCATAATGCAAATTGGGACGGTTTTGGTTCATATTTAACAACGGAATCCCTCGAAACCGACGACCTTTCGGTAATTTCGCCGTTCCGTTTCTCTGTTCTTTGGTTAACTTTATAATTTCGCCATTAGGTTTTTCTAAAAAAACATACTTAGTTAGTAATTCAGACTCTTTAAGAGAACCATAAGCTTGATTGAAGATTATGTTTTCATATGACTTAGAATAGTAAAAAATAGTATCATGTTCAGAACCGTAACTGTTAAAACTTGTAGTTTTTGTAGCTTTTTTCCAAACAATTTCTGATTGGAAATTATCTTCTCCGAAAATCTCATCAAGAAGAATCTTTACATAATGACCGATATGATAGTCAAGATGCACATAAATTGAAGCATTTTCGCTCATTACTGAGCGAATGGCCATAAGATTTTCGTACATCCAGTTAAGGTATTTTTCCTTATCCCAGATGTCACCATACATTTTCTCTTCAAAGGCTTTCAGTTCGTCATCTTCAAGCTCTTGCTCAGCCTGCTTGATAGCTTTTGCAACGAGAGGGTTACGACGGATATAAACCTTCTTGGCATAGTCGGCTCCACTCGCAAAGGGCGGGTCAATGTAGACCAAATCAACTTTTATGCCTTTCTCTTTAAGATAGGCACAAGCAGATACACATTCGCCATGGATTATCATATTGTCTGAAGCTGCATCACCGACACGTTCGGTCTCGGTAACTTCATAAAGCGGCATCCCCCGGAGAATGCGCTCAGTCACTTTGTCGCTCTCTCGATACCGAAGTATGCGCTGGGTACGGACAAAATTATCAAGTACAGCCTGTCCTGATACCGTTGTGGGGAAATATGGAACGTATTTTATAGCCATGGCTTTATTCGTTTAGCAGAAATGTATTGATTTTGGTGATAGTCTTCTGAAGACGCTCCTCTTTTGTAAGCGTGTCCTCGATGTAAAGGAAATCAAATCGTGGATAGCCGATTTTATCATTGTTGAGTTTGATAAACGATTCTTCCATGAATTGTTTGCGTGGAACAAACTTACCGGCAAATCCTTCGCCCTTGGTTTCGATGATGACTACTTTATTAATGGTATTATCGGAATTGCGAGTGAGCATGAGGAAATCCGGATAATAATTTCCATCTAATTTCCAAACTTTGCCACGCTTGGTATAGCATCTAATACAGAAGTCAGTGAGCGTGTCATCTCCATTAAAGTAGAACTCAACGCTCTCTTTTGATTTTAGATAGCCAATTACGCTGTTAAGATAATCATCCTCCAGGGTGCTGTCAAGATGGTAGGGCAGGTAATGATATGTACGGTCATTAACTGATTTCTCTACATCAGGCAACGGCAGTCCATGTTCTATAAGATACTTGCGAACCTCTTCCGATATTGTTTCAACGGGTTTGCTGTCCTGATTGATAATCTCTGCAACCTTTTCCTGTGAGGGAGAGTAGATTGCGGATTTACTTACTTCAATCGGAGACTTAAGCGCATTGACTTTAAGCAACGATGCTTTTTGGGGCACCAGTTCCTCAGAAATGTTGAATCTGCGGCGTGTTGCAAAGCAGTTTCGTATATCGGAGCGTACTTTGGCTTGGTCTATATCGGTGTTATAGACAGCTGTATCGCCATTTACTACAATGATTTTATTAAAGATGCTTTTAAGCTCTGCCTCATATCCTGTCAGTGTTTCAATGTCAAGCAGTCCTAAACTCTCTTTGATAATGTTGTCAAGCCAAAGGCGAAAATTTGCAGACTCAGCATAGCTATAGCCTACTGCGCTTTCAGACGCGGTATCAGCCGGATCGAAGCCTTGAGTGTAAATCACGGTGGAATCTGAAACAGGTGGTTTGTACGTTCTCAGATAGTCGCCAACGTCCGTGATTTGAGCAGTCTCGACGGTGTTGTAGTTTATCTTTATCTGATAATAGTCAATGGGAGGCAATTTCAACCGCTCCATACGAGAGTAGCGGTTAAGCGTTACAAGATCATCCGGTTTCTTACTACCAAATTCTGTGATTGTGGTATATTGCTGTTCTTGTAACTGTTGATTGAGCTTGTCAGCGTTAAACTTGTTGAGCCAAATCAAAGCCGTTTCCTTACGGGCGTTATCGACTTCTCGCAGACAACGGCAGCTGATTTGAAGCACCATGTTCTGAGGACAGGAATTTCGCTGAGACAAAATGACTCCGGTAAGACTTTTACAGTTCCAACCCTCGCGGCCGATACCAACCAGGAGGATAATCCTTTTGTTGGACGTAGGGGAATCAAGAGTAGAAAATTCAAACTGGGCATCTTCGTCTACCTGATAGTCAGTGTTACCCTTGTGATATTTTAGAATTGATTCCGTGGGATTAATACCCAACTCAGCACATATAGCACACGTTGTCGGATAAATATCTTCTTCGAGAGCCTTGATATTAGGAGCATAAATTGCCACCTTGGCTGATGCACCGTTAGAATAGACAGTATCGGCATATTTATCGAAAAATTCCCGCAAGCCTCGGCTTATAATCTCTGTTGAATCAAGATTAGCATGACGCACGGTCGGTATTTTCAAGAAGTTGCCAATGCCCTTGATAAGCGGATAATACGTTACGACATTTGCGTATTGAGTACATTTTACCGACAAATCATCGGTAATCTTAATTCGTGAAGCCGGATCCATATTCGGTGTTCCCGAGAAACCAAGCACGGAATTAAAATTACTTTGTTCCATCCATTTATTTACCACCTTGCGCAACTTTTGGTCATCGCTGGCATGATGAACTTCGTCAATAAGGATACACAATCCGGGTATCCTGCCTATTTGTTCTCGCAGTTCATTAGCTTGGCGCGTAGCCTCGTACTCTTTGCGTTCATCTTCAGGCAACGATTTCAAAAGCGACTCGTCGATGTTGAAATTATTGTCAACTCGGTCAAGGATAACCTTTTCAGCATTCGTCACGGCAACCAAACCCATTAGATTCGGGTTGGCTGTGTGCATACTGATTTTACGTGCATTGGGATTCTTCACAATGTTGCTCTTTGAAGCAGATGAAGATTCCTGTAACCACTCATACTGTATGAGGTTCTTTAGTTGTGACGCAACTGGATTAGGCAGAATCCACAATGGATTAAAATTCTGAATGTCCCTGAGACTCGGGACGATAGACGATTTAAGACCTGACGGAACAAATAGAATGAAGTTATGAGCAAATATTGGATTGTCAGGCTCGGAAAGAGCAAAATAAAGATTTAAATAAATCAATGCTGCCATCAAATATGTCTTGCCAGCACCCATAGGTATGCTGAAAAGATAATCCGGATAACTTACATTGAAAAACAAGTCTTTAATGACACGGACATAGTCAATCGAGTCCGGATGCTTTTTTATAGCGGCCAAAATCTTAGGCGAATTTACATTGCCATTTTCATTAGAAATAGATGCGTACTCCCACAATGCCAATGCTGCTGGATTGTTATCAAGAATTTCCCTTGTTGCCTTATTTACTTCAAGGTCATCAACATTAGTGGAATTGAATTTACCGGATGCAAATAATTCCCATAAAGGGAGATTTTTACATTCAATTTTAAGAAACAGATAAGTTTTTATAGACTCAATTTGAGCATCACGCATTTTGTGCTGACGTTCAATATAAGATATAAGTTCAGTAATGACACAACTCGGAGAGCTAAGCCATTCATCTCTTTTTTTCTCTATAATCTTATAGAACATATCTGATGCTTTATAATTCTACTTTGGTATTTAGCAAATCATCGACATTAACTTCCAATAACTTGGCAATTTTAACTAAAGTAGGCAAATCTGGTTGGGAGCTATTAGTGCACCACTTTGAAACAGTTGATGGATTTACATTTAACTGCTCACATAGCCATTTATTTGTCCGTTTCTTTTCTGTTAAAACTACTTTTAATCGGTTTATGTCAGTTCCCATGTCGATAAAATTTGTTATCCACTCGCAAATTTAGTGAAAGTTTAGCGCAAAGTAATAAAATATACTGAGAAATATAATGGGAAAAAGATGGATTGTATTGAAATGAACTATGCGCTCCAAAAGTTTTTTGTATATATTTTGGAGCGCAGGACTCATCTTTTATCGTATGGTTTATGGGTGACTCCCGTGAAATGGTTTAGTATCAGTTGTTGTAGGCTTCGACATTCATTGTGTAGCCTGAGTCATCGAGCAGTGAGGGCGCGAATGTGAAGGTCACGGTCTTGCTCTGTCCCGGCATCAGGGTGAAGTAGTTGTCGCTCTCGATGGCCGGAAGCAGGCGTTCGCCGTCGCTGTTGCGTACCGGCTGGGCGTGCACGGCGAAGGCTGCCGAGCGGGCGTTGCGCGGATTGGTGATGACGGCGGTAATGACTGCCTTTCCATCCACTATCTTCATGCTGTCCTTGACTTTCAGAGTGGCTTTGGGCATTGAGTTGACGGCCTGGAAGTTCTTGCGGTCATGCCCGCGCCAGTAGTTGTTTTCGCTTATGAGGGTTCCTTTATTGTCCTTTAGACGGAGGTTGATGAAATGCGTGTCATCGAGGCCTTCAGAGGCCTTCTCCGGGCCGTACACGTCGAAATCCCAAAGCGAATATCCGTAATCGTTGCCGAGCTCAACGCCCTGCATGCGCACGTAGCGGGCATCGGCCTCGTGGAAAAAGTATTCGGCGATGCCGGGCTCTCCGTTCACTTCGTTGACGACGTCGCGCCACCAGTGTCCGTTGTCGCTTACCTGAACTTTGTATTTCTTGGCGTAGGCGGCCTCCCAGTTGAGACGCACGCCGCCCACTTTCATCTTCTCGCCGAGGTCAACGGTAATCCATTCGCCGGGTCTCTTCTCGGCTGCCCATCGGGTTGAGGGGTTGTTGTCGGCGACGTCGCCGGGCTGACCCTCTTTGGTCGATGAGGCAGTGACGGTCTTGCCGAGAGATATTGTATCGCGGCCGGTATTGAAATCAAGCACGAATGCGTCGGTCACTTTGTTGGGCGCGGAGTTTAGCTTTCCTGATTTGGAGTATCGCTTTACCTCTTTCCCGTCGAGGTTGTAGACACGGGCTTCGGCTGTGAGGTCATAGCGGCCGTCGGCTGTGGTGTTTGCGACACGGATAGCGTTGCTGACGGGGTTCCAGTAGATGTGCACAGGTTCGCAGGCCGACTTGCATCCCCAGTAGGCACCGGTCGGGTCGAAGTAGTAGTCGTAGGTCTGCCATACCATCGAGGGGTATGCCGACTGGCTCATCCATGTCATTATGCCGGACGCATCGTCCCAAATATGGTCGATCCACCCCTCATACATAGCCTTGTTTGACTCGTAGTTGAGAAGCTGTCCCTTCTTGCAGAAGTCGGCGGCATCGGTTGGCGCTCCCCAGTTTTCGGTGAGCATTCTGACATATCCGTCGGGGTCGGCGTTGAAAGCGTTCTGTCCGAAATAGTGCTTGTTCCACATCTCGTCGATGGGCCACAGATGGTCCTCGGGCATGAATTTCACAAGACTGGTGTACGTTGGCACTACGGCCGTACCTATCTCGGTGCGGAAACCCCAGCTGCCGTAGCCGTCGCTGCCTGCGTAGCTGTTGGGGTAGGGGGTGAAGTAATGGCGCGGGTCGAAAGCGCCCCAGGAGCCGCTGCCGCTCAGCCCTTCGGCATTTGAGCGCGGCTGATACATGCGGTCACCGCCGTCGAAATAAGCTATATTGGTAGCCATCCAGTCATCGATAGGCTGTTGCGGATGTGCTTCGTTGTCGCCGCACCACACAGCGATGGCAGCGTGGTTGCGTAGCCGTTTTATCTTCTCCATGACGTTGTTGTTGAACGTGTTGAGGTCGTACGGTACATTAGGATTGGAGTTGATCCAGAAATCATCCCATACCATGATGCCGTTGCGGTCGCAGGCGTCATAAAACTCTTCATCGGTGACTGATCCGAGCCAGTTACGTATCATGTTGAAGTTCATCTCCTTGTGGAGTGCTATGCGCGTGTCGTAGTCCTCTTGGCCGCGTGCACGGAGCATATATTCGCTCATGCCCCAGTTGCCACCCTTTACAAATACGGGAGTGTCGTTGATTTTGATGTGGAGCACTCCGTCGTTCTTGTCGTAGGCATATTTGCGTATGCCGAATGTCACCTCTTTTTCCTGACTGGGTTCACCGTCGGCGATGACTTCGAGGCGGCAACTGTAAAGGTTGGGCTCGCCGTAGCCGTTTGGCCACCACAGACGGGGATTTTTTATCGTGAGCTGCGGGTAATAACGTTTGTCGAACTCAACGACCGAGGTATAACCCGGTTCCACTTCGACATCTTTTTCAAAAGTAATGTCGCCGGGGGTGATTGTGCCCCTGACGGTAAATCTTTTCTTCTCCTTGCCGGAGTTTTTTACGCCTGTCTCCACGGTCAGCTCGGCGCGGTCGTGCGCGGTTGTGAGTTTGGCGGTACGTATCCACGGGTCGACAAGCGTTGCATCGCCTGAATCGGATATCCACACCTTGTCGGTCAGACCGCTGTTGAGGCCGGGCACGTAGGGCATCCAGTCCCAGCCGGCCGATGAAAGATAGTTTGGGCTTCCCTGATTGGCAAGCGGTTGCTGAGGCATGTCGACAATGACAACAAGGGTGTTGTCGCCGTCACGGCGGGCGATGTCGGTGACGTCGAAGCGTCCGCGATGCATGAACCCGTCGAGCACCCCGAGCTGTCGTCCGTTGAGATAGACGGTGCCACGACGGTTTATGCCGTCAAAATTAAGCCATAGACGGTTGCCCTCCGACTCCTTGGGTATGCGGAAGGTGGTTCGGTAGGCCATCGAACGGTCATATTTCTTTCGGTCGACATTATGGATATTATCTCCGAAATTCGGGTCTTTCTCCATCCCGGCCTCAACGAATGAATTGAATGCTGTGCCCGGCACAACAGCGTCGACCCACCCGGATGCATCATATCCGTTGTCGGTAATTTCATCAATCCTGACCTCATCGGCCGGACATATTTTCCACACCGTAGACGGAGAGTGGAGATATTGCGTGGCTGAGTATGCCGTGACGCTGCCCGACAGCAGCATAAGTGATAATGCGATTTTCAAGGATTTATTCATGGCAGATACTTTTGGGTTGAATTACACATGTCAGTTGGCATCACTGATAAAATGCCATTGGCATAATTGCAAATTTACGAAAAAAGAGGCCATAAAATCTTTAACAAAAAAGCAAATTGTGGAAAGAATTGTCTATCCTTGACACTCATGACGAAAATGTTTCAAAAATTGCCTCATACCCGCGCACAGTTCAAGAGCATGCAGCAAGGCTGTCGGTGTGCTTATCTGACACCGTCGGGGTATTCTTTGAGATAGGCTTCGCAGGCTTCGCACAGTTCGTCGTACCATTCCTTGCCGAAGCGGGCTGTCAGGGGGCCTTCGAGGAATTTGTAGAGGCGCAGGCCGAGTTTGCGTCCGAGCGTTTCTGCGGGGCGGCATATCTTCCAGCGGTGATAGTTTACGGCAATGAAGTCGGGATATTCGGTGAGACGGAGAGGGTAGAGGTGGCACGATGCAGGTTTGAGAAAATCGATGCGTCCCTCGCGGCATGCTTTCTCGATGGCGCAAAGGCATTTGCCGCCGGGACCGTAGCATGTGAACGCGCAGTTGCGGCCGTCGACGATTGTTGTCACCAGGTCGCCCTCTTCGTCGGTGTACGCCACTCCGTTTTCCTCCACCTCGCGCAGTCCGGCGGGTATCATGTCATTCTTAATCTGAGGAAGCACTTCCTCTATGCGTTTCACCTCCTCAGGTGTCACGGGAGCGCCGGCGTCACCCTCGATGCAGCACTGACCGAGACAGGCGTCAAGGTCGCAGCAAAAAAATTGCTCGGCAAGGTCGAGCGAAACCAATACATTCTGTATCTGTAACATAACTTTTTCTTCGTCCATGATTGATGCGAGTGTTGGGTCGCAATACTGTTGGTTAATGGAATAATACTGTCGTCACTCCGATGAGCCGGTCATAGCGTTCGCCGCGGTGACGTGTATATACTTTTATGAGATATTCGTTGCGTGTCTGGTAATAGTCTCCTTCTATTGTCGACGTCGATGCCATGTGGCTTTTACCGTCGGTGTCGATGGTGAGAAACTGGTAGTTGTACGCTCCCTGCTTCAGCAAAAGCGTTTTTTCATACAGACCGGTGGCGCGGTTGTAGGTCATCAGCGACTGCGGGTCGAAACGCCTGTATGTGAAATCTCCGTCGAGAAATATATGCTTACCGGGGAGCTCGGGGGCGTCGAGGGTGAAATGTGTGACGACGTAATCGGCCTCGATGTCGGAGTCCGACGAGTTGTATTCACGCACGAAAAAACGTCCGCTTTGCGTCTGGTCATAGACGTATTGGTCAGATGAACGGGGATAGTCGGTGGCTACGGTGGCATGATAGAACGGCTCGTGATATTCCATCGACTCTACATTCATGCCGGGATAGGTGGTCGATACCGTCTCCATGCGGCGGTACTCGTTGCCGGCGGGAAATATCAGCGGTCGCAGATGTTCATAGTATGCCGTCTTGCCCGACACGCGCAACGGCTGACGCACCATCACCTCGTTGTCAAGACGTCCGTTCTGGCTCACGTAGACCATAAGGTCGTTGAACACATCCTCCACCTTTGCGTTTGTCGCATCGACGGCTACCGATACCTGCTGGTGGGCGTCGTTGTAGTCGATGTCGGTCACGCTCAGCACGTCGGCCTGCACCATGGCAGTGGACTCCGACACCATAAAGCGTGCCTGCAGCAGGGTGGTGTCCGGATTGTCGTCGCGATACACCCGTATGAGATAATTCCCTGATACTTTAAAACGGAAACGGTCGTTGGGTAGCGTTATCCGGTAGTTGACATAGTGCGTGGCCGTCATCCGCGAGTATTCGTAATCATCGACATCTCCGAAATTAAATCCGTCGAGAAATTCCGACTCCACGAGCGTCGACTCTGTCCAGTTGGCATTGCAATGCACCAGCGAGTAGCGCAGATAGGAGTTGCTCTCGGCGATTTCGTCAAATGAAACAGTTAGCTCTCCTCCCGAATCGAGCAGCAATACCGGCGGCGCCATATAGTCGCCGTTGACGCTGATGCGCAGTGTGTGGAATGCATCGTCAAAAATCCCGGTCATCGTGTCGGCTCCCCTTGCCGGTAGAGATAGCGCGAGCAATAATAATATGACAAACTGTCGCATTACCATTGTATGGGAGTGATATTGTGGGCCTGCAGATATGCGTTGGCCTGAGAGAAATGCCTGTTGCCGAAAAATCCGCGGTGGGCCGAGAGGGGAGAGGGGTGCACCGATGTCAGTACAAGATGCTTGCTGCGGTCGATAAGTTTACCCTTGTTGATGGCATAGCTGCCCCAAAGCAGAAACACGATGTTCTCCCGTTGGGTCGACAATGCTTCGATGGCTGCGTCGGTAAGAGTCTCCCATCCGCGCGACGCATGCGATGCGGCGCGACCCTGCTCTACGGTGAGCACCGAGTTGAGCATGAACACCCCCTGGCGCGCCCAGCGCGACAGGTCGCCGTCGGCGGGTATCTGAGCTCCGGTATCGGCTGCCACCTCCTTGAATATATTGACAAGCGATGGCGGAAACGGCACTCCGGGATTGACCGAAAAACACAATCCGTTGGCCTGTCCCGGTCCGTGGTATGGGTCCTGGCCGAGTATGACAACTTTTACCTGCTCGAACGGACATGCGTCAAACGCTGCAAATATCTTTGACGCTGGAGGATAGACTGTCGTAGCGGCATACTGTGCCCTCACAAAATCGGTCAGAGCCTTGAAGTATGGCATATCCCATTGTGCGGCAAGCATATTGCGCCAGCTGTTATCTATTCTTACATTCATAAAGCTATCACAAAAAACAGGTGGATTATATAATTTTCGACGTTTGATTTGCAAAAATACAAATAAACGATTAATTTTGCACAACGTAACACGCAAATTTCGATAAGTAACTGTTCAAAATTGTTTTGATATTATGGCGGCAGAAAAGACTCCGACAGAATATTAAAATAATGAGAATGGATGGTATAGAATAATTTTAAGCAGTTACTTAAGAATAATCCGCTTATCGGATTGCGTGGCAGATGTCTCCGTAGTTCAATGGATAGAATATTGGATTCCGGTTCCAACGATTGGGGTTCGACTCCCCACGGGGATACCTCTTAAATTTCTGACGCCGTCAGTTGCTCCAGCAGCTGACGGCGTCAGACGTTATTTCTGCATCTCCTTGAATGTTGACTTATGAATGGCGATATACGATGAAAAAAATCCCCGTGTGAGATGACAGATGCCCCATAGCAGAGGCATGCGCCCTTTCCGCTTTGCCCGCCATGCGAACAGCGGTATGCGCAGGTAGCCGCCCGCACCGTAGGCCAGACGTATATATGCTCCTTCGGCCATTGCAACGCGCGGGTCGGTGATAGGCCTGTAGCCGGTGGAATATCCCTTGTGCTCCACGATCGTGATCGGGAAAAAACGGCATCGCAGCCCTGCGCGCCGGCAGTCGAGTATAAACACCGGGTCCTCGCAGCATGCCAGTGGCGCTCCGATACCAAAATTGACGTCATATCGTATTTTGCCTATTGAATCCCTGCGGAATGCGGTCTCGAATGATGTGACGTTATAGCCGGCCGGCATCTGTTCTGTAAAATCCACAGTCTCTGTCGGATAATGGATTGGTTCGCCTGCATGACGGAATGTCGCGACGTCGGTTTCAGGGTGAGTGTCGAGTGCTTCTATTACGGCTCTTAGCCCTTCGGGTTTGTATGTTAAATCATTATCGGCAATCAGGCAATATGGAGCCTTGGCCGCCGCAATGCCGGCATTGCGGTTGTTGCTGAGTCCGGTTGTGTTGCTGACATGTATTTCAATATCGTCACGCAATAGCCCGTCTGGAAGCGTATCCCTACATGCACTCCCACTCTGCCATGTGACGATGTATCGTACGCCGTCAACTTCCGGCAGCTTCATCTCCCCGACGCGCTTAAGTCCGTCATCGCCGTGAGTCGCTATCAGCACATCGAGTTTCCTGACCTTGGTTTCCTCTATGCCCATCATAGTTTACCTCCCCAGAAATCCATAAAACGTCCGGCCACTACGTCAACGTCATTGTGCTTTATTACAAAATCTCTCCCTTTCCGGCCTCTGTCAGCAAGTGCGTTCGGATTGAGCACGGCATCCTCTATGGCCGCGAAAATAGCGTCGTCATCGTCGGGAGCAGCGTTTATGATTGGCCGGTTCTCATGCTCGCCGATAAAGTCATAATATTCAGGCTCACCACCGCTCACCACCGTCTTACCCATCGCCATTGCCAATAGGGCATTGGTTGCGGGCGTATAGGAATAAAGCTGGTCGAGAACGATATCCGCCTCGCGCAGACGCTTCAGATATTCGGCATACGGAAGATTTTCAACAATGTCAAGTGTGCATGCTTCGGGATGGGCGGCGACAACACGCCGGGCGGCAACCAGGAGTCGGTCGGTCCCTTTTTCGAGTGTGCGTGCTGCATGACGTCCTAAAAACAGTCTCACCTTTCTCCCTGTCGGATTAGTTCCGATATATTCTATTGCCGAAGTATCCACCGGTATCCCGCCGTAGGCCAGCTTGTCGCCGGGCACAAACTGCCGGCACACCTCATTGTATTCATATAGCGCCGTCACCGCTCCCTCTGAATGCTCATATATATGGTCGCACAGCGATGACAGTTTCGGCGCAAGCCATTGCCTGATTTCTCTTTTATTGGCGCGGGCAAAAGCCGTCGGCTTGCCGTTGACTTGCCATTCGTCGTAGCGCAGCGGCGGATTGCTGCCGGTGCATATCCCTACATATCGCGAATCGCTTCCAAGCGCACTGATAAAGACATGACGGTTGTTGGCCTTGAGATGATCAAACAGTCTACGCAGCCGGTTGGGGCGTAGCATGGCGAAGCTCGTGCTGTTGACCGACACGATGTCGTATCCCGACAGCTTCTGTTCGAGCATCCCCTTTATTTTGAGCCAAAGCATCAGCCCGCCGGCTTTCCCGGGCAATCGGCGCGACAGGTCTATGTCACGTTCGGTATCCATCCACCTCGAGCCGTCCGATGCCACCGTGACATCATGCCCCATCCGCCGCAGCCCTTGCGCAAGGCAGCGGTGGAAATTGCTCGCGTCTCCCATAAGTAGTATCCTGAGCGGCCGTATGGTATTCCCTGTTTGGTCTGACATGTTGCAAAAATAGTCAAAATTAATTAAAACACATCATCGCCCATGCATTTATATCCGTTTTTCAATTAAGAGCCGGTTCGACAATAAATGTTAAACGCAGAGCGGTCAATCGTCGAGCGA
>CAMWJS010000061.1 GCA_947174635.1 uncultured Muribaculaceae bacterium | reverse complement strand
CTACAATATCGTATGCCGAACTCGCACGCCGCACAGGCAATCCGAAAGCAGTGCGAGCCGTCGCCGCGGCCAATGCCTCCAATCCCCTGTCAATTTTCGTGCCGTGCCACCGTGTAATAGGCAGCGACCGACAGCTTACAGGATACGGGGGCGGCCTTCATGCGAAAAAATTCCTATTGGAACTCGAAGCCGCCCATACCGGAGCAAACGACTGAACCATCGGCATCAGGCGCCTATTTGCGAAACAATCCCGGAAGCCCATTTTCTCAGACGCAAGTCAGTGAGTTCCGGATGATTGACTTCATCAAGCATCAATCCGACATAAGCGCCGTCAATAAAAGCCCCGGAATTATCGAATGTATACCCGTCGGCGTCAAATGCGCCAATCATTTCAGCTCCGGTAGGCCTGAACTTCTCGTAAAGCTTGCCGACAGCCGAGCAAAAAGTATCGGACATAGTCTCGTCGCCACATCCGAAAATCGCGATTGTCTTGCCGTGCAGGTCGATAGCGCCTGCCCCGTCGACAAAATCATACCAATCCTCCTGCAGGTCGCCGGAACCCCATGTCGAGGAGCCGAGAACAAGCACGTCGTAGCCGTCAAACACCGAAGGAGCCACGGTCGAGACGTCATAAACGTCGCTGTCGGCCACGCCGAGCAATTTTGCCAGTCTGTGCGCTATCGCCTGAGTTGTACCGGTCGTCGACCCGAAGAAAATGCCAATCTTTTTCATAATAAAACGATTAAATGATATATATTTAACATATATCAATAAAATCTGTTTAATAAAAGATGAAAAAAGAGCTACATGTGTGAAAAAAAAAGTTTAAATTTGCACTCTAAATTCTAAGAATAACTTCAAAAGAGTCAATATGTCTGACGTAAAAAAGATTAAAACCGCGCTTGTGTCGGTATTCTACAAAGATGGATTGGAAGAAATCCTCAGTATGCTCAACGCCGATGGTGTCAAATTTCTTTCCACCGGTGGTACCAAATCATTTATCGAGAGCCTGGGCTACAGCTGCCAGGCCGTGGAAGATCTGACAGGCTATCCCTCGATACTCGGA
This sequence comes from uncultured Muribaculaceae bacterium, assembly GCA_947174635.1. Taxonomy (GTDB): domain Bacteria; phylum Bacteroidota; class Bacteroidia; order Bacteroidales; family Muribaculaceae; genus JAGBWK01. Next base: position 14,890 of record CAMWJS010000061.1, on the reverse strand, counting down.
GGCCGTGTCAAGACATTGCACCCCAAGGTATTCGGAGGTATACTCAACCGTCGTGAGAACGAAGGCGACCGTCAGCAGATCTCACAATACGAAATACCTGAAATCGACCTGGTAATAGTCGACTTGTATCCTTTTGAAGCAACAGTCGCTTCGGGCGCTTCAGACGAAGATATCATAGAAAAAATCGATATAGGCGGCATCTCTCTTATAAGAGGCGCAGCCAAGAACTACAACGACGTTGTTATCGTAGCGTCAAAACAGCAGTACGCGCCTCTGGCAGAGATACTCAAGGAATCGGGCGCACAGTCCACTCTCGAACAGCGCCGCTGGTTCGCCAAAGAAGCATTTGCCGTTTCTTCGGGCTACGACTCTGCCATCTACAATTACTTTGCAGGCGCCGACGCCGACGACCTGCGCATCGCTCTCAACGGACAGCGCGCCATGCGTTACGGTGAAAATCCCCACCAGAAAGGATTTTTCTACGGTGACCTCGACGCAATGTTCGACCAGCTCCACGGCAAGGAGATTTCTTACAACAACCTCCTTGACATCGATGCCGCTACCCAGCTGATGGCAGAATTCGGCGCAGAGCCCACATTTGCCATCCTCAAGCACAACAACGCATGCGGAGTAGCGACACGCCCCACAATCCTTCAGGCCTGGACCGACGCCCTTGCCGGCGACCCCGTATCTGCATTCGGCGGAGTTCTCATCTCCAACACCGAAATCGACGGAGCGGTAGCCGAAGAAATCAACAAAATCTTCTTTGAAGTAATTATCGCGCCCTCATACACCGAGGAAGCGCTCAGCATACTTGAACAGAAGAAAAACCGCATCATACTCATACAGAAACTTCCCGCATCGCGCACACGCCAGTTCCGCTCGGCGCTCAACGGCGCGCTTGTGCAGGACCGCGACACCGCAATCGAGACCCCCGACATGCTCAAGGCAGTGACTAAAGTAGCTCCCACCGCAGAGCAGATTGCCGACCTGCTGTTTGCCAACAAAATTGTCAAGCAGTCGAAGAGCAACGCTATCGTGCTTGCCAAAAACGGACAGCTCTATGCAAGCGGCATAGGCCAGACATCGCGTGTCGACGCACTGCGTCAGGCCATCGCCAAGGCTCAGTCGTTCGGCTTTGACCTCAACGGCGCCGTAATGGCTTCGGATGCGTTCTTCCCCTTCGCCGACTGTGTGGAGATAGCCGACCAGGCAGGCATTACAGCTGTAATCCACCCCGGAGGCTCCATCCGCGACAACGAGTCGGTAGAATATTGTGATGCCCACGGCATGGCCATGGTGACAACCGGCATACGCCACTTCAAGCACTAATCAAAGCATCACGGTTTGATTATAATAACAACAATTGACTGACACAGACAAAAGAAATGAGATTATTCAGCCTCACAAAAGAGATTGCGATTGACCTCGGCACGGCCAATACAATCATCATACACAACGATAAAATCGTGATTGACGAGCCGTCGATCGTCGCGCTTGACCGCCGCACCGACAAGCTCATCGCCGTCGGCAAGGAAGCCCAGCTGATGGAAGGCAAGGAGCCTGACAACATACGCACCGTGCGCCCGCTCCGCAAAGGTGTGATTGCCGACTTCAACGCCGCCGAGCTTATGATTCGCGGTCTTGTGAAGAAAGCAAGCTCCAAGAACAACTGGTTCTCCCCCTCGCTGCGCATGGTCGTAGGCATCCCCTCGGGCTCTACCGAAGTGGAGATACGTGCGGTGCGCGACTCGTCGGAGCACGCCAACGGACGTGACGTGTACATGATTTACGAGCCCATGGCGGCAGCTCTCGGCATCGGCCTTGACGTTGCGGCAGCCGAAGGCAACATGATTGTCGACATAGGCGGCGGTACAACCGAAATCGCCGTGATTTCACTCGGCGGCATCGTATCGAACAAGAGCATACAGATCGCAGGCGATGACCTGACCGACGACATCCAGGGCCACATGCGCCGCGCGCACAACGTCAAGGTCGGTGTCCGTACCGCCGAACAAATCAAAATGCATGTAGGCTCGGCGCTGACCGAACTTGAAAATCCGCCGGAGGACTATATCGTGCACGGCCCCAACCAGATGACCGCGCTCCCGATGGAAATCCCCGTATCGTATCAGGAAATATCGCACTGCATCGAGAAATCGATATCAAAAATCGAGGCAGCCGTGCTCAGCGCGCTTGAACAGACACCGCCGGAACTCTATGCCGACATCGTACACAACGGCATCTGGCTCGCCGGCGGCGGCGCATTGCTCCGCGGTCTCGACAAGCGTCTGACCGATAAAATCGGCATACAGTTCCATGTTGCCGACGAACCGCTTCTGGCAGTCGCCAAAGGCACGGGCGTGGCGTTGAAGAATATCGACCACTTCTCGTTCCTCATACGATAATTACTGTATCAACAAGGTGTTGCACGGCGGCAAACGCGTCGTGCAACATCTCTGTAAATAAAGTCATAACGCTTTTCAGGTGCGCAATCTCATTGATTTTCTGATTAAATACAGCACATGGTTTGTATTTGCATTCTATGTGATACTGAGCTGTATATTCCTGTTTGACAAAAATCCCTACCAGCATCATATCTACATGACGTCGGCGGGAAAACTTACGGCAGGGATATACGACCTGTCGCATAATATCACATCATATTTCAATCTCCGCGAGACCAACGAGGAACTTCAGGTGCAGAACGCGCGCATGGAGGAGGAGTTGCTCGGCATGAAAGCCCGTCTTCAACTTTATGAAGAGCGTTATCATGCCGACACCATGACTGTGACAGAGCCACTGCGCCCCTTCAGGTTTATAATTGCCTCTGTAATAAACAACAGCATCCACAAACCATACAACTATATCACCATCAACAAAGGAGCCAAAGACGGCATACGTCCGGAAATGGGCGTTGTCGACCAGAACGGTATCGTTGGAGTGGTGAACATAGTAGGAGACAATTACTCCCGGCTTATATCGCTGCTCAACCCCAATTTCCGTCTGTCATGCAAGGTAAAGGGCAACGACGCGTTCGGCTCACTTGTATGGGACGGCAAGGACCCGCAGATCGCATTGCTCGAAGAGCTGCCCCGACATACGGTCTACACCACCGGCGACACGGTAATCACCAGCGGCTACTCGGCAATGTTTCCCGAAGGAATTCCGGTAGGCATTGTATCAGGCAGCGAAAAGACCATAGACGACAACTTCTATACGCTGCGGGTGACGCTACTGACCGATTTTTCCCGCCTTGCCACAGTCAGAGTGATTTCAAGCGACATCTCTGACTCTATAAGAAAGGTTGAAACCGATGTGAACGAAGAAAAAAACAAAAACTGATTATAACGGATGGCCAAGACAGCTCTGCAATTCATATTATTATACATAGTTATGGTGCTGGCACAGGTGATTGTGTTCAACCATATATGCCTGTTCGGCTACGCCGTTCCGCTCGTATTCATCTATCTGATAATAAAGCTCCCGGTCACAATGAGTGTCAACCTTGTGCTCACAATATCATTCCTGCTGGGACTTACTATCGATATTTTTTCAGACACGCAGGGCATGAACTCCCTGGCATGTACCATACTGGGAGCATTGCGCAAGCCGGTGCTGCGCCTGTATTTCCCGCGTGAAGACGAGATGTCGACGCCACAGCCGTCGTTCCGTTCGCTCGGCATGTCGGTATATCTCAAATATGTATTTTCCATTTCACTGATATACTGCGCCCTGTTCTTCTTTATAGAAACATTTTCACTATTCAATCCCTTACGGCTGCTGATAAAGATAGCATCCAGCACACTACTGACGTTTATAATCATCATTGCAATTGACTCTTTAACATCCCGCCGACGTGAGAAAAGATTATAAGCTCGAAAAACGCAAATACGTTGTCGCATCGTTCATCATACTGATAACTCTGATATATATCGTGAGGCTGTATGCCATACAGCTTGACGATGACAAATACAAGAATTCGGCCGACAACAACGCATTCCTGAAAAAAACAGTCTATCCGTCGCGAGGGCTTATCTATGACCGCAACGGTTCGCTGATTGTGTACAACCAGCCGGCCTACGACGTGATGATGATACCGCGCGATGTGCAGCCATTCGACACTCTTGACTTCTGCAGCACCCTGAATATAACGCGCGAGCAGTTTGACAAACGTCTGACCGACATGCGCAAGTCGGCCGGATATTCGACCTACACACCGCAGACGTTTATCACCCAGCTTTCAGCGCAGGATTATGGACGCCTCCAGGAAAAGCTGTACCGCTTTCCCGGATTTTTCATACAGAAACGCATACTCCGCCAGTACAACCACAAGGCGGCCGCCAACGTGCTCGGCAACATACGCGAAGTAAACCCCAACGACATAAAGCGCGACCCCTACTACGAACGCGGAGACTACTGCGGCGACCTTGGCGTGGAAAAGAGCTATGACCACCATCTGCGCGGATTCAAGGGGAAAGAAATCCTCATACGCGATGCCCACGGACGCATACAGGGCCGCTACCGCGACGGAGCAGAAGACATCCCCGGAGTGGCAGGGCGCAATCTCAAACTGAGCCTCGACATCGACCTGCAGCAGTATGCCGAAAGTCTGATGGTCAATAAAATCGGGGCCGTTGTCGCCATCGAGCCGTCGACAGGCGAGATACTGTGCATGGTGTCGAGCCCCACGTATGACCCCACAATACTTATCGGACGACAGCGCGGCGAGAACTACGCCATGCTCAACAATGACAAATACAAGCCCCTGTTCGACCGCGCGCTCATGGCCGCCTATCCTCCGGGCTCGACATTCAAGCCTACGCAGGGCCTGATACTGCTTCAGGAAGATATAATCACGCTCCAGACAACATATCCCTGCTACCGGGGATATATCAACGGCGGACTGCGTGTAGGATGCCACGGCCACCCCTCGCCGCTACCGTTGAAGCCGGCGCTCCAGACCTCGTGCAACGGATATTTCTGCTGGGGATTGAAAAACATGCTCGACAACCGCCGTTCGAAGTACGGCTCAGTCGCCAATGCGTTTGAAACGTGGAAGAAGCATCTTGTCAGCATGGGCTACGGCTACAAACTTGGTGTCGACCTTCCGAGCGAGAGCCGCGGCTTTTTGCCAAACGCGCAATTTTACAACAAGATATATGGCGAAAACCATTGGAGCGCCAACACTATCATATCGATAGCCATCGGTCAGGGCGAGATACTCGCCACGCCGCTGCAGATTGCCAATCTCTGCGCGACGGTGGCCAACCGCGGATGGTTCATCACTCCACATGTGGTAAAGGAAATACAGGACACGGTGCTTGACAGCCAGTATATGGAAAAACGTTATCCTGCAATCGACAGGGCACATTACGAGTCAGTAGCCGAAGGTATGCGCATGGCGGTGACCGGAGGTACGTGCCGCCTTGCAGCACTACCCGACATCGAAGTGTGCGGCAAGACCGGTACGGCTCAGAACCCCCACGGGAAAGACCACTCGGCGTTTATAGGCTTTGCGCCCTACCATGACCCGAAGATTGCCATCTGCGTGTATGTCGAGAACGCAGGTTTCGGTGCGACCTACGGCGTGCCTATCGGTTCGCTGGTGATGGAGAAATATCTCAAGGGAGGGATTTCGCCACAACGCAAATATCTCGAAGAAAGAATGTTAACATCAAATACAATAATTAGTAGTGGAGTCAAGAAGCACTGAAAGGACATCAATACTGCGTTCGGTTGACTGGGTGGTGGTACTGTTGTATCTGCTGCTTGTCATAGGCGGAGCGATAAGCATCTACGCGGCGAGCTATGATTTTGACAATGCCAATATATTTTCTTTTGACGAATTTTCGGGAAAACAAATCAGATGGATAGGATTTTCGTTCGTGCTCGGATTTGTATTGCTCCTTATCGACAAGCGGATGTATGAGACGTATGCCTATCCCATATATTTCGCAGTCGTGGTGCTGCTTATGGTCACGATAGCCATTGCCCCTAATATCAAAGGCTCGCATTCATGGCTTGTGATGGGGTCAATGAGCCTGCAGCCTGCGGAATTCGGCAAATTCGCCACAGCTCTGGCGCTGGCGAAACTTTTCAGCGGATACAATTTCAGCCTCAACTCAAAGAAAATCAATTATGTCAAGGCACTTGCCATAATAGGGCTGCCGATTGTGCTGATATTGGCACAGAATGAGACAGGCTCGGCGCTTGTGTATCTGTCGCTGATGTTTGTACTTTACAGGGAGGGGATGAGCGGACTTGTGCTTTTTGCGTTCGTATTCGCAATTGTCATATTTGTTGTCTCGGTCAAGTATACGGCCTCGGCGGTGCTCGGGATGCCGTCGGGAGAGTTTGTTGTATTCATTCTTATTGATCTGGCTATGGTAGCGATTGCCGCATTTTTCAGCAAGAGCGTGTTTGCGGCCCGAAATCTTGCCATCTGGTTCATATTCGCAGGAATCGTAATCGCCGGACTGGCGGAAATCGGTGGAGTGGAACTCCCCGGCTTTGCCACAATGCTCGGGGTAACCGTAGCGGGGATGCTATACTGTTTGTATGAGATATTCAAAAGCCATTGCAGCAGGCTTGTCATGCCCATTATCGTGGCCGGAGCGTCACTGGCATTCATGATGTCGGTAAACTATGTCTTCAACAAAGCGCTGCAACCCCACCAGCAGACCCGCATAAAAGTGTCGCTCGGCATTGAGGATGACCCGCTTAAGGCCGGATACAACGTAAACCAGGCCAAAATAGCAATCGGGTCGGGCGGCCTGAGCGGCAAAGGATTTCTCAACGGCACCCAGACCAAGCTCAAGTATGTGCCGGAACAGCACACCGACTTCATTTTCTGCACCATCGGCGAAGAGGAGGGTTTTATCGGCTCTACAATCACAATAATCCTGTTCCTGATACTGATATTGCGAATAATAGCCATTGCCGAAAGGCAGCCTACTCCCTTCGGACGCGTATATGCCTATTGTGTGGCGAGCTATCTTATTTTCCACCTGTGCATCAATATCGGCATGGTGATCGGACTGTGTCCTGTCATCGGCATACCGCTACCCTTCTTCAGCTACGGAGGCTCTTCGCTATGGGGATTTACCGCGTTGCTGTTCATAATGCTGCGCATTGATGCCTCACGCAAGGAATTCCGCAACTATTAGACCACGTTACCCACTATTTTTTAACGCCGGGGAGTACGGGTCTAAGTAGCAGCCCGACGCTCCGTCGGCCAATACCTGCGGAACATGCTGACGCAGTTTTGTAAAAAAAAGCAAAAGAGTTGCATACGAGCAAATATTTGTCTATATTTGTAAAGACTATACGTAAATTAGGATTTGTGGAGATTTGACATCTTAACCTGAAAATCATTTAAAGAGTACATGCCACGCTGCATTGGAGGCCGGGGTCACAACGACACCTCTCCTGAAATCACCGCAACAACCTTATCTACAACCGCTCGAATACTAACAACTAATTACAGACAGACAACATCCGAAACGAAACCAATCGCGATTTTACAATTTAATTTTAACCATAAAAATCACAACAACTTTAATCATGAAGAGAATTTTATTTGCATTCGCAGCATTGATAATGCTGTCGGCTCTGAGTGTTAAGGCTGCCATGTTCACACCGAGTCCCATGCCACTGCAGGAGTCAAGCAAGAATGTGGTCTTGACTTTCAATGCAGCGGAATCGGGAGTCGCAGGCCTGCAAGGACTCTCTACCGATCTGTATGTTCATATCGGCGTGAACACCAACCTGTCGCCCGACAGCTGGACTTACACCTCCAAGTGGGGAGACAATGCTGAAAAGTACAAACTGAAACGTACGGCAGCCAATACATTCCAGCTCACTCTCGGAGATTTACGCACCTACTTCGGCGTCACCAATGCCGCCGAGCATATCACCAAAATCTGCATCATTGCCCGCAATGCAGCCGGCAACGTGCAGACTTCCGACCAGTTTATCGAAGTATATCCCGAAGGTCTTTATGTGTCGCTGACTACATCACCCGCCAGCACCACCATCACAAAGGCAACCGAAATCACCTTCACTGCTTCGGCGACACAGTCGGCCAATCTCAAAATCTATGTCGACGACAAGGAAGTGAAATCAGCAAGCAACGCCACCACTCTCACTTATACACAGACATTCTCCACCCCCGGCGTTCAGAACAACGTAAAAGCCGTGGCTTCAAACAGCAACGGCACCAAGGAAGTAACCGTTCCCGTGCTTTACGTAAAAGCATCGGAGCAGCAGAACTATCCCGGCGGCACACCCAAGCAGGGCGCAGTGAAAAATGCCGACGGAAGCGTGACATTCTGTATCGCCGCCCCCGGCAAGTCTTCTGTGATTATCGTAGGCTCATGGGACAACTATCAGGCTCTGAGTACCAACACAATGAAATATCAGGACTATAACGGCTACCGTTACTTCTGGCACACAGTGAAAGGTCTTGACAACTCAACCTACTACCCCTACTACTATCTCGTGGACGGCAAATACAAAGTGAGCGACCCCTACGCACACCTCGTGCTCGACCATCTGAGCGACAAATGGCTTGAAGAAGACGTATTCGCCGACCGTCCCCGCTACCCCTACAGCCAGTTTGACGACACAATGCTTGCCGTCTACAAGGGCGACATGCACGACACCTACAACTGGAAAGTAAAGAACTTCAAGGTGACCAATCCCAACTCACTCGTCATCTATGAACTTCTTTTCCGCGACTTCACCGGAACATCAAACACTGCCGACGGAACCATCCGCAAGGCAATCGATAAGATTCCCTATCTCAACGAGCTTGGCGTATCAGCTGTAGAGCTCATGCCTGTCATGGAATTTGACGGCAACAACTCATGGGGCTACAACACCAACTCATACATGGCTCTCGACAAGTCTTACGGCTCGCCTGACGACCTTAAGGAATTCATCGACAAATGCCACCAGTGCGGCATCGCCGTAATCCTCGACATCGTGTTCAACCACACTCCGGGTCTGCACCCCTGGTATGCGATGTACGATGCAGGCACAAGCCCCTTCTACAACAAGACAGCTCCCCACGACTACAGCGTATATGAAGATATCCGTCAGGAATATCCCCTCGTCGAGCAGCACTGGGTAGATGTACTCACCCACTGGCTCACCAACTACAAGGTTGACGGTTTCCGCTTCGACCTCGTGAAAGGTCTTGGCGACAGCAACAGCTACGGCAAAGGCACTGAGGCTTACAACCAGAGCCGTATCGACCGTATGATCCGCCTGCACGCAGCGATGAAGAAAGTCAACCCCAATGTAATCCACATCAACGAGCTTCTGGCAAGTGCAGAAGAGGAAAAACCACTTGGCAACGACGGCCAGTATCAGTGGAACAACCAGAACGGCAATGCCATCAACTATGTAAGCAAGAAAGCCGCGAACTTGCGCTATTTCAATTCCGCAGAATGCAGCCGCCCCGTATGTTCCACAGTAGATTATGCCCAAAGCCACGACGAGCAGTGGGTGGGATTTAAAGCTAATAAGACTGGAGTAGGCGCAACCACAAGATGCAAACTACAAGGTTCGATGGCTGCACAACTGATGATGTCTCCTGGACCAAAAATGATATGGCAGTTTGATGAACTCGGCTATGATTATGAGTTGAAAGATGGACTTCCCCGTACAGACCCCAAACCCATTCCTCCGGCAAGCTATTACAATAGCCCGGCGCGCAAAGGTCTCATGCAGAACTACACCGATCTCAACTGGATGCGTCGCAGTAATCCAGAGATGTTTGACAAGGATGTTACACCCGTCTACACCGGTTTCAACCAAAGCACAGGTGCGCGCAGCATCCGCCTGACCAAGGGGGACAAAGAAATCATTGCATTCATCAACCCCGGCTCGTCAAACGCTACCGTGACAGTGTCTGCTACAAAACTGACTGCATCAAACAGCAATCTGCTGAGCGCATCTAAGGACTTTACTCCCACGCTCAACGGCACAGGCACATCGGTATCTGTTTCTGTTCCCGCCAACAGCTACTGCGTGTATGCAACCAAAGCAGTTGCAGGCGTAGAGGATGTTATCACTGACGAAATCGGTGGCAACAATTGCAAGGTGTACGGCGGCCAGGGCGAGATAATTATCGAAGGCGAGTACAACAATGTAGCCGTCTACAACATGTCAGGCATGATGATGCCTTCGCTCAATGTGGCATCAGGTCTCTACATCGTCAACGTTGACGGCCAGGTGACTAAAGTGCTTGTGAAATAACCGTAAACAACAAAACCGGCCAATAGAATTCAATCTATAATCCGATTATATCCCGCAAAGCCCGGAGGCAATAAGCGCCCCCGGGCTTTGCCATTTATGGACATTAATATAAAAAAATAGATGCTAATTTTGAAAAAAAGCTAAGCCAAGGGTATGTTCTATCAACTTGATTTGCTATCTTTGTGATAAAGAATGGATAGTCACAGACATCTGCACTATCGCAAAAGATCGGAAACGAAAATATGGAATCGTTCGGACAAATCATAATCAGCGGCTTTCTCATCGGTGTGCTCGTATCGGCGCCGATGGGTCCGGTGGGTATGCTCATAATCCAGCGTACGCTCAACAAGGGGCGCTGGGCGGCATTCTTCACCGGCATAGGAGCGGCGTTTTCCGACGTGTTCTACTGTCTGCTGGCCGGACTGGGCCTTGCCTTCATAACAGACTTTCTCGAGTCGCACGCATTCCTGCTCCAGGTGTTCGGCTCGCTGGTACTCGTTGCATTCGCCATCTATCTTTTTCAGAAAAATCCGGCACGCGCGCTCCGCAAACGCACCGAGAACAAGACTACATTTTTCAAGGACATCGGCACGGGATTTCTTTTCACATTCTCCAATCCGCTGATACTCTTCTTCATAATCGGTCTGTTCGGTCGTTTCAACTTTCTCATGCCCGAATATCAATATTACCACTACGCGGCAGGATATTCGTCGATATTCGTCGGGGCTCTCGTATGGTGGTATCTCATAACATTTATAATCAACAAAATACGTGCACATTTCAATGTCCGCTCCATGTGGCTTCTCAACCGCATCATCGGCTCGATACTGATAATCATGGCGGTAGTCGGAATCTACAAAGGCATAAGCGGATACATCAATAAAACCGACAGCAATGAACAAATCACTACTCATACCATACATCAAGGAGATTGACAACATAACGCTTGACGAGGCCATGCCAATAATTGAAGAGCGCGGGGCACGCTGCTCAATCGACTCACTCAACTGGCCCAACGAATATCCGTATCACCCGTTGACGGTTGTCAATGCGGCGCATTCTGACAATGCAATATTTCTCGACTTCTTCGTCAGATGCAATTACCTCAGAGCTGTCAACTCGGAAAACAATACTCCGGTGTGGGAGGACTCTTCGGTATCGTTTTTCATACGTCCGTTCTCCGACGGAGATTACTGGAATTTCGATGTAAACTGCATAGGCACTGTCAATGCAGCCCGTCGTACCACGCGTCGGCCGGTCGAACGCCTCTCCGACGAGCAAATCAGCAGCATTGAAGTGTATGCGTCGTGCGGTTACCAGCCGTTCCGCGAAGTGGAAGGGCTCTTTGCGTGGAATGTTGCGATGCGCATACCTCTATCGCTGATCGATGTGGCATACAACGGCTCGCCTCTTCTCATGAAAGGAAATTTCTGCAAATGCGCCACCGGCACATCGCAGCCTCATTTCCTCACATGGAATCCGGTCGGCACTCTCCACCCCGAGTTTCATGCGCCCGAATCGTTCGGCGACATAATTCTTGAATAAAAGCTGCGCGGGCGCTGACTCATGGCGCCCCGCTGCATGCAACCATAAAACACTCATAAGTAACTGTTTAAAATTATTTTATACCCACCATTCTCATTATTTTAATATTCTGTCGGAGTCTTTTCTGCCGCTTTCTATCTCGTCATCAGTCATGTAGCTCGCTACATTCCTTCTTCCTCAATAAAAATCGGCTAAAAAATCCTTCCGCCATAATATCAAAATAACTTTGAACAGTTACTTACCTTAAATACCTGACAACAAACCATGAATACCGATTTTACACTGCACAAAAATGAAGTGGTCAGATTTCTGAAAAAGGACCCGAGGCAATTCACACGCGAAGATATCGTAAAATATGTAGAAGACAACGGTATCGAAATGATTAACTTCATGTATCCGGCTGCCGACGGACGCCTGAAGACCCTCAACTTCATAATCAACGACAAGGAATACTTATACACCATCCTGGCAAGCGGAGAGCGTGTCGACGGTTCAAGCCTGTTCCCTTTCATAGAAGCAGGAAGCAGCGACCTCTATGTAATACCGCGCTACTCCACGGCGTTCAAAGACCCCTTCGCAGAATTGCCAACGCTGACCATGCTCTGCTCGTTTTTTGACAAGGACGGCCAACCCCTGGCGAGCGCTCCGGAGATGACACTGCGCAAAGCCTGCGAAAAATTCAGAGAGACTACCGGTCTGGATTTTCACGCTATGGGTGAACTCGAATATTATGTAATCACTCCCGAGCAGGATGAGTTTCCTGCCTGCGACCAGCGCGGATATCACGAGTCGGCACCATTCGCCAAACTCAATGATTTCCGCACTACTTGCATGAGCTATATAGCCCGCACCGGAGGATGCATAAAATACGGACACTCTGAAGTGGGCAATTTCATACTCGACGGATATAATTACGAGCAGAACGAAATAGAATTTCTTCCCGTACCGGCTCCGGAAGCCGCCGACCAGCTTCTGCTGGCCAAATGGGTAATACGCAACCTCGCCTACCGGCAGGGACTTAATGTGACGTTCGCACCTAAAATCACCACAGGCAAAGCCGGCTCCGGACTGCATATCCACATGAAACTTATGCGTGGCGACAAGAACGTGATGCTCAATGACAATATGCAGCTAAGCGACGACGCCCGCCGCATGATTGCCGGACTGATGACAATGGCACCGTCAATCACGGCGTTCGGCAATACAAATCCTACATCATATTTCCGTCTGGTACCCCATCAGGAAGCCCCGACAAATATATGCTGGGGCGACCGCAACCGTTCGGTGCTTGTAAGAGTGCCCCTGGGGTGGAACTCCGACAAAGACATGTGCAGCCAGGCCAATCCGCAGACTCCTCCGTCGGGCTACGACGCATCGCAGAAACAGACTGTTGAGATACGCAGTGCCGACTGCTCGGCCAATGTATATTATCTTCTGGCAGCACTCGCCGTGGCCGCACGCCATGGCTTCGAGACTGCAAACGCGCTCGATATCGCCGAAGACACCTATGTCGACGTCAATATCCATGCTGCGGAAAATGCCGACAAGCTTGCCAAACTCAACACTTTGCCGACTTCGTGCGCGGAGAGTGCAGAAGCTCTTGAAGCGCAACGTGGTCTCTACGAGGCACATGATGTATTCCCGTCAAATCTTATCAACCGCTGCATCTCTCAACTGAAAGCATTCAACGATGAAACACTTTCGGCACGTGCAGCCAACGACACCCAACTGATGAAGAGCCTCATAAAAGAACACTTCCACTGCGGCTGATGACTGCGGCGCAGACAGAACTCAAAACCATCACCCTCATTTTAAAAGAGGAGGCTAATCACTAAACAGTCGGGACACTCGGCGATACTGTTTACTTAAGCGAAGTTGACCGGGACGGAAGCGTCTTGCCCCGGCTAACTTCTTGAAACAAAAAAATAATACGTGGAGGGTGTTGCAGAACTAAACTTTCCGCGGTTGAAAACCGCGGCTACTATGCAAAGAATCTTGATAATCAGCTGTGTAGTAGCCGCGGTTTTCAACCGCGGTCAACTAAAATCGAGTTTTGCAACAACCCTCGATTTACATCACTTTATTTACGATAAAACGCTATTAACTAAGTAAATCAGCGTCCTACGGACGCCACGGTTGTATGTCCATTATTCCACGCACGCCTCTGCAAGTTTCGGCGTACGTGGTTACGCATAATCGACGTCCTGCGGACGTCACCTCCCTTAAGTAAACAGCATTGGGACGCGACGATGCCAGCGGCATCTTCTATGTGATTAACCCGGTCATGGTGCGAAAGCGCCTTGGCCGGGTCAATAGACATCACACTCCGCGATGTTGCCGCAGGCATCATCAATCCGCCTAATACCTGGAGACACTTATGTAAGGATAGCTTATGTTGATTGACGATGCCTGCGGCAACGTCTCCTGCCCGCACATTAACCCGGCCAAGGCGCTTTCGCACCATGACCGGGTTAATCATATAGAAGATGCCTACGGCATCGTCAACAATAACGACTACTGTGTCCACGTTCATCATAATACACCATAATACATCATAATACACCGAAGTCAGCATAAATAAACAGTGTTGGCTCGTTTTTTTGCAGAACTCGATTTTAGCCGACAGTAGTTGCTCATCGCCTTTGGCGCTTTACTCTGCAAAGAAACGCGGCTACTACATAGCTGATTATCAGGAGACCTTGCATAGTAGCCTCGGCTTTCAACCGCGGAAAATTTAGTTCTGCAACACCCTCCGCGCTATAACTGTGATATCTAACGAATTATACCATCAAGATGTGGACGCGATGAATCGCTTCCCTACAATTTGGTTCGCATTCTGGGCGTTTTGCAACACCCCGTTCCAGACCAGCATTGCTTGAACGCGCGGTCTGTATGACTTAAATAAAGAGTTTTAAACAAACTGCAAAAATAGCACTAACTTTGCGAACTTGCATGACAGGAGCTTATTAAACAGGCCGTTTTTCTGTTACAAATGAATTTGCCATTAACGCACAGATTCTGCACACATTCTGCACATATTCTGCACATATTCTGCACACATTCTGCACATATTCTGCAC
>CAMWJS010000060.1 GCA_947174635.1 uncultured Muribaculaceae bacterium | reverse complement strand
CGTAAGTAACTCTTTTGCAAATTCAAGGGTCGCAGAACCGTTGGCAGTCACTATGCTGCCATCGCTTACAGCTTGCGCGTGGATATACCCGTCGGGATTAGTGTAGTTCTCTCCACCCCAAATTTTCAGTTGTTCCAAACCATTGCCGGTATGTTTCACCGCATTGAGGAAACCATGCTTTGCCATGAACGAAGCCCCATTGCAGATTGCACCGACAATCTTTCCTTTTTCAACAGCTTTTTTGACAATTGGCACCACCTTTTCGGCCACCGGCGTGCTCCAGCCGAAACCGCCGATAAGCACCAGCGCGGCATAATCGTCGGGCATCGTGTCAAACGAATAGTCAGGCACCGTGCGGAAACCGCCGATTGATTTGACCGGCTCAGCAGTCGGAGCCACCACTTTATTGACATACTTCGGATTGTCTTTCAACGCATATTCATCGGAAGCGACAGCCTGGGTCAGATACACAGCCTCGTGCGCGGCATAGTCAGGCAAAAGGATATAAAGAATTTCCTTACTCATAGTTGTAATACAATTATCATTTTACTTTCTACGTCACAAGAACTTACTTTCTCACATAGCAATCCGCTCATAGCGGTCAATCTTGTTGTCTATGATTCTGATTCGTGTCTGCCCCGGCCTGCCCATATCGGAATATGACACTATGTACCAGCCATCACCGAGCGGTTCTATATTGCAAATCCGCGACGCTCCGTCTGAGCCGGGTTTTGAATCCTGTGCCTCTGTTCTCAGCGCGTAATAAGCGTAGCAAGGCCCCTCTTCGCAATCAAAAGTGTAGTCCTCCTGAAGTTGTCTAAGGGCGTTGGCTGTAAAATATTTTTCAGGACTGTCAATTTCATCACCGGCGCAGTCTATTGCAAATACAAATTTGTCATATACGGCGTTTATCACATCAATGTTCCGGGTGCTATCAGTAAAAGCACATTCAGCCACGACAGTCTGCCCGACAGGTACATCATCATTATTTTTCTTATCGGAAGATGCACAGCCCACTGTTGCCCCCGCAAACAGCAACGCACAACCGGTATGTTTAAGAAACTGTTTAAAATTCATAACACTTTGTTTTATATAGTTATTTCGCCGCTGAGGCCATTTTGTTTTTTTGTTCCTCGGGGTTAAGAAATTTGAAGATTGTAGCACGGTATATGTGATGGTCATTGCGGTTGAGCAATGTGCGAGGCCGGATATTTTCAAGGATGGCGTTGCAGATGCCACCGATTAAACATTCCATTGATAATATCAATCAGACTTTTACCGTTATCGAAACAGTCAAGGTATTCATATTCATCCGTCCTGTTGTGCTTGTTAATAGTAATCCGATAAATGCTTAGACTATAGGTCGCCATATTGTATTGTAATTAAAATCATTTCGACAAATATAGACATAATACACAACAGTTCCAACCGATCTACATATTATTGCAGGGTGTTAGACCTCGGATTTGGCTAAGCTGATTATATTTCCGACAAAGTCGGATTTAGCTTCGGTATAGCCGTCACGGTCGTTTCGGTATTGCGGCAGAAGACTGAGTTTCAGCGCTTCATATTCCTTGGCGGTTTTCGGATGCGTCAGCAGATAGTCGCGGAAACAAATTTCATCATTATCGCCGACAGCATGTATGTGGATATGAAATACCTTGTCGGCATAGCCGGCGGGAGTATAGCCCTTGTTGAAACTCATACGGGTTTCGGAGACAGACATACAGATATACCCTGCTGCTTCCATCGCTTCCGCGATACGTTGCCAATCGGTGTCGGGATTGATTTCGACAAGGATGTCAATTATCGGCTTTGCCTGAATACCGGGAATAGCCGTACTGCCGATATGGTTGACAACCGGGGAATATTCCGATAGCAATTCAGAGATACGTGATGTTTCTTCTTTAGCCCAATCTTTCCATTGCGGCTGATGCGGAGTCAGCTCTATGGGGAACAGTTGCCAGAGTTCCGCCAATGTCATATCTTTAAGTGTCCGGCTCATGATTCAATCCTCCAATAATCGGCCGCAATCGTGCCAGTCGCCTATCATTTCACCCCGTTCACTCGCTTCGATGAGTTTTATAAGCCGGCTGTCAAATAACTCCGCCTTTGAAACAACTCTATGAATATTGTCAATTCTCACTCTTTGATATAGCGGCGGAAAGTTGCGAAAATTCGTCCAGGCAATCGGACGGGCTTTGAAAGCATCGACTATTTCCGGCATAATTACAAATTCGGCATTGAGGTCAGGACAGGCAGCACGACCTTTCTCGGTCATCAATCCGAGGCGTTCAAGACGTCGGCATCGCTCTTTATTCAATTCCGTCCACTTTCCGGATTTGGCCCGTGGGCCGAAGCGCTGGAGCGTGACTCCATCGACACTCTTGACCGTCGAATCAATCCAGCCGAAGCAAAGAGCCTCCTCCACGGCATCGAGATACCACAAGGCATCCTCCGGCGGAGTCTTGCCACGCTTTACGGCAATCCAGCACTCTTTTTCAGTGGCACTGTTATTCATCAGCCATTCGCGGAAATCAATCCGCGCGGTTATGTCAAGGATGTTCCGAGGTGTCATTTTTTTATAATATCTATTTATGGAAGTGAAATATCGACATCATACTCAGTGTCAATCAATACATAGGGCAAATTATGTACTTGACATTGTTTCAGGACGTTACAATTATCTTCTATCGCAGAATCTATCGAATAATCAGAGTCATCAATCCTTTCTTCTATAACATTGGCATATTTTATTATGTCCCGAAAATTGGTCTTTATATAGTTTTTGCTGAATATGAGACAAATGTCATAAATCTGTGAAAGATAATTTGCTGAAAAATCCTTCTTCCAGTCGTAAGGAATGTAACAACCTTCAATAATAAGGTTCTGATTATTCTCTATTGCAGTTTTGATTATTTCCCTTATGATTGGCCATAGGTATAGTGTCAGAGACTCATCATCACTTAAAGGAGACAATTCTGTCTGCCCACTTCGGATTAACCCCATTTTGATATGATCAACAGATAAATACGGGTATTTGTATTTTTCAAGAAGAGATTGTGCCAACTTTGTCTTCCCGGTGTGAGACGCGCCATAAATTACGACTACCATTTCTTATACTGAATTCTCGTCAATAAATTATCAGTTAATTCTTTTCATCAACCACGCAATGTTTTCTCCAAGATTGCGCATATTTGCCATACCTTCGTCGTCACTGAGTACATCACCGTCCGTCATAGTCAGGGCGCGTGAGTGTTGTCCGTCAATATTCCTCTCGTGATATGCGTTCATATCTTCGGGCGTAACCGGATAACGCTCGTATCTGTCGGCGCACCATTGGCGCATTAAGTATTCGCTTTTGAGCCACAATGTAATCGCCACGGCATCCGAAGGCTTATATGGTCGTAATGTCAAACTCATGGTTTGTAGTTGCGCTATATCGTCAAGTTAAATACTTAATTGGTAAACCCTTGTTCGTTCACCCCACGGATGGAAGCAACTTCCGAGATATGAAAATCCGAATTTCTCATAATAACCGATATGGTCGGTGCACAGATTCAAGGTTTTGAAGCCCATTTTGCGGGCATCATCAATCGCAGTACTGATGAGATTGTATCCGAGATTGTGACCACGATGGCTCTCCTCGATATACAATGCAGCCAACCATGGATACAGATCCATTCTTGAATTGAAATCATTAGTAACAAGTCCGGCACAACCTATAATGGCACTCCCGTCAACAAGAAGATACCACTGGGGCAGAGGATTCTCGGCATCAACGCATCGTCTGAGACAATCATCGTAGACAGCGGCGGATTCGGGTGTTGCCCATTTATCTTGAAAATAGCGAATTGCTTTCTCAAGATATTCCGGTTGTTTTCTTATCGAAACGATGTTCATGAGAGGTATTGCTTTTTGAAAAGTCCACTGATTATGAATCATGATTATCTGCACCATCTGAAGCCTGTCTGATGATTCTGGCCGGATTGCCCGCCACAACAGATCCGTCGGGCACATTTTTGGTCACAACACTTCCGGCGCCAACCACACAGCGATTTCCGATAGTCACTCCGGGACATATTATCGAACCGCCACCTATCCAGCAGTCATCGCCGATAGTCACAGGATATGCATATTCCTTGCTCTCTCTGCGGGCAACGTAATCCATAGGATGGTGTGGCGTGTAGATTTTTACATCAGGGCCTATCAGAGTGTGGTCACCGATGGTGATGTAGGCTCCATCGAGGAACGTGCAGTTTGCGTTTACAAAGACACGCTCGCCAAGCCTGATGCCGTGTCCGTGGTCACAATGAAACGGAGGGCATACAATCGAGGATTCAGGAATCCCCGGAATCAGATTCTCGAGCAATTCACGATAGCCCTCGTCGTATGAACTCATGGTTCGCAATCTCGCAAGCAGTTTTTTCGCATGGATAAAACTCTCCTGCAATTCGGGAGCACTCATATCGGCGAGTTCTCCATTGCGCATTTTCTCAATTTCATTCATAATTCAGAAAGTCGAATACTTAAAAAGTCGAATACCTAATGATTTTTTGGAGTCAGCTTTATCGTGCTCCGTAAAGTCCGTTGTTGCTTCATGGTTTGTAGTTGCGTTTTATCTCGTCGATTGATTTGCCGCCGATGCCGAAGTTCTCGTCAGGCAGTTCTTTGATGGTAACGGTGAAGAACTGCTCCGGGATATGCATTATCTCAGATGCTGTTGCTGTCAGCCGCTCAATCAACTGTTTCTTCTGTTCAGCGGTCAACCGTCCGCTTTCGATTGATATGTATGGCATAAAAATATCCTTGTGGCATAATTGGTTAGCCGGAGGCTAAACTTTCTCATGCGTTTTTAATGACTTCCTCGAAAATCTTTGCAGATTCCTCTGACAAACGTCGGGTTGCAGCTATGCTTTGAGCCAACACAACTCCTTTTGAATTAATTCGTAAAGGCATCTCTTTACTCTTTGGATAACCGAATCTAAGAAGTGGCACAACGTCATCAGGGATGAGACGCGGTTTAATAATGCTTCCATCTTCTCCCCAAACCGCCCATTCGGCACAGCAATTAAATGGTTCCTGATGTTTGCAATGGGGCTTGTCTTCGGGAACAATCATCGTGAGATTCTCTAGCACACTGTCAAGGCTGTTATAAGAAATGTTTTTTGTATAAAAAAACGTATTGGATTTCTTAACGACAAAACCTTCAGGGACAAGGGAGCTATAAGGAGCCCCAAGCTCTCTTATGCAATAGTCAAAGGCTCTTTCCTTATGAGTCACTTCTAATCTTGCCATTATGCAGAGATGCCTGTCAAGCAAAGAGACCGGAAATACGATGTCTCCTACTTTTATCGATGCTATTGACGGCATCCTTGTGTGGATACTGCCAAACACTACTTTTATAGGTCCGTTGTCGTCCGATTTTCTTAATTCTTCCAACCAGTCCTGAGGCCAGTAAACAGTATAATATGCCATAATCTGATGTTATCTATTTTTATTCAAAAAACGGGTCGAGCCGGAATTCCGGTCACATAGTGTTTGGCGAGATGTTCACGGTGCAAGTCAAAGTCCTCTCTATAATGCAAAATTAACAATAATCCGGCATAATTACAAAGCCTAAATTGTTAAAACTCTCTTTATCAATTTAACAAAGTAAAAACAAAGTAAAATCCATCAAAAACATAAAATGCAAGTTCCGACTTTTCAAAAGACTTGATGCCTGACTTGTGGCTTAGGCATCAAGTCAGGCATCAAGTTAATCTTTTTGTATTGTTGTAATATACTTTTGATTCCGACTATTTGGTTTATCCGGAATAGTCATATACAATGCGTTGCCCAATAATGGATTAATATATTTCTTCTTAAACTTTACGCGGTCTTTATATCCAAGATATAGCATTATCTCGGCTAATGAGCGAGGTTCTTTACAGAACTCTATGATTCTTTCTTCGATGGTCTTGTCATCTTGACTTGTGCCCTGACTTGTGCCCTTCGGCAAGTCAGACTCGTTTGTGGCATGAACATTGACACGAAATGCGGTAATGGTGTTCACGTCAAATTCAGCGGGAGGATTGCCGTTCTCTTTCAGCATCTCTTGCACACGGGTAACGCCTCGGTTGAATTTGTTGACGTACTTCATAACTCTCATGGCTTCTGCTACAAGAGGATTGCGATAGTCATTGACCGATGGAAAGTTCTCGGGACGAGCTTCGCCATAAAGACCTCCGGCATTCATCACTTCGATATAGTCATCAAACTGATAAAGACGGATAGGCATATTCGCCTGATAATCTCTGTGCATACAGGCATTCATCATCAACTCACGAATCGCACCTTCCGGATAATTCCAAACCGTACGCTCTCTGAATAGAGATTCAGGCACGGGGCGTTGTGTAATGATGGCATCCTTTACGAAGGATTCCAGTGTCGGCAACATCTTATAAAGTGGTCCGGCAAACTGACGTTCATTGAGAATGTCTCCACTTTTGTCTGTTCCTGCAAAACGCACGAACTGCACATAATCACCCAGAAGAAAATACTTGGGATTTTTACCGAAAAGAATTATTCCGGCGTATGTAGGACAGTCATTGTCTCGATCATATAAATGGATAGAGGCAAGTTGTTCCTTTATGTCGCGCCTGTCGTTCGCAAGAGTCTCCTCATCAAATGCCATCGGGAGATAGTTGCTCTTGATGTAATCAACATCCAAATCCTCCAGTTTGGCACTAAGACATGGTGTGGCATCAAAGGTTGCCATGAATGAGCAACGACGTTCAGCGAGTATTCTTTCTTCCGCTTCGGTAGCGATGTCGCGTCTCGGGCCGATTCGTATAAACACTCTACCTCGATAGCGGACAGGCGGCAAATCAGAAGGACGAACCTCAGCAACCAACAAATCGCCTTCGGGAAAAGAGAACCGTTCGACGGACATTGTCGGCAAAGGAAGTATATTGCCGTCAGAGCGTATTCCTGCAATCTTTTTCAACAAAGCATCGTCAACTTTCATGCCGGCAATACTTCCGTCATCTTTTGCCCCGATAATAAGATAGCCATTCTTTCGAGAGCCGGGCATATCATTGGCAAACGCACAAATGGCCTCACAGAACTTATCCATGTTGCCTGTACTCGTGGTGCGTTCCACTCGATATGATTCTGTGGACTTCAACAAGTCCAACACATCTTCTTTAGCTATCATACTGATTTGTTGGGTTTCAGGCTACAAATTTACGAAAAATACGTGAGATATGGAAGGATTGACTATGAATTAACAATAACTGATGAAAAAGCCACGAAGTGCGCCTCACGAACTTGCCCGCTACCAAAAAGGAAATGCCGTTTGTGCCTATATCTGCAAAACCGACGAAATTGTCGGCAAACATTACTGGATATGGTATGATTTCAAATTGTGGTTAAGCCGTCACCCCGGCATGATCATTGAAGAAGCTCTTCACCGCTATCGAGAAGAGCAGAAGACAAAACAACGCCTCCAAGGCCCCAAATTCCACTAACATCAAACGCCACCGAGAGAAGCACTTTCTCGGTGGCAACTTTTTTTCAGCGTGAATTTATGTTTTTCAGCATAGTAGGCTCAAAATCTCAGGAATTATTACTAACTTTGCGGTCGCAGACCGCCTCGCAGACCACGCCAGTAGGGTGAGGTTTTTCCGAACCAACCCCCGGTCTGGGGTTAAGCGGAGCGGGATGTAGTGAAAATACATAAGAAAGCGTTTATCCGCGCTGATTCTTGACTGTTGGAAATTCTCGCAAAATTTCATTCTCTGTCAAGGGTTGAGCAACGGTAGATGCCCGTGGATATGTAATTATTTTGCATTCGGCACGATATTTCGGGAGAAATATAGCCGAACGCATTGATTGCATATATAAGCGTGGGCTTCTGCGTTGCCGTCCAACAGAGAAAGGCAATGCGAGAAGCCTCCAACAGTAGGACGGTAACAGATACAGATTCCTACGCTTTTTTCGTACAACAACAAACGCCAACGAGAGGAGTCCAGCGGCAAGACAAATCTTATGCAACAAATGATACGATTGCATTTGGATGCTAAACTTCTCTCAACAGATGAAGTTGCATTGAAAAAAGTTGTCGGCCTACTATCCGAGCTTGAAGAGAAAGGCTTTTTGAAAGAAAGTCGAATCGTATTCGATTCAGCTCAAGAGACCGAGGTCAATGAAATATTTGACCGTTATATGCCAGTGGTTCATACTTCTAAATCTGAGCCAAAATGAAATACACCTCGCAAAAACTTTCGATGTTCATGGTAATTCTATGTGCATCAATCTCAGCAAGTGCATACGATTTCGAAGTTGATGAAATCTATTATGATGTCAATTCACTTGAGGAAATGACGTGTGATGTCGCTGGCTGTTCTTCTACTCTTACCGAACTGATTATTCCAGAATATATTCAACTCAATGGACGAATCTTGAAGGTATGCGATATTAAGGATGATGCATTTTCTAATAATCATCTCCTTACAAAGGTTGTATTTAATGCAGGATTACAAGCGACAGTTGGTAATAATGCTTTTTCTGGCTGCAAAAATCTGGCTGAAATACACTTTAATGATATAATAAACATTGGGAAAAAGTCTTTTTATAATTGTCCAAAATTAAAAAAAATAGATCTTCCGGGGTCTGTCTACAATATTGGACAGTCAGCTTTCGCATTATCAGAAATTGATTCGTCAGAAGGTATTGATGTTTCATTTGAGAACGGAGATGGCATATTAAATGGTCCCGATGTTAAAGATAAGGTTGATTTGGTATTCTATAATCGTAATATAAAGAGTGTTAATCTAAACCGTAATATTACAAATTTTGGTGACACATGGGGGATGCTTCGAAACGTAACTATTGGCTCCGAGGTTACAATGTTTCCGTCATATATGGGTCGATATCTTAACAACGTTGATTTATCTACCACTAATGTAACAGAGATTTGCGATAATGCTTTTCTGGGAAGTCGGTCCAACACCATATATCTGCCCTCTAAATTAAATTCTATTGGCAGCAGAGCCTTCGCGGGTACGAGCCGTTTAGAAAGCATAATTCTACCTAATACGTTGATAGAAATTGGAGATTACGCATTTCAGGGGTCCTCAATTAATAGTATCCAATTCCCTAACACCCTAGAGTCCATAGGATATGGCTGTTTTTCTGATTGCAGCAACCTGACCGGAATCTCTATACCTGGAAGTCTCACTATAATACCTTCAAATGCATTCCACTTCTGTTGCAATATTACAGAAGTCGATATGCAGGATGGTACAGAGTATATTGATGAAGACGCTTTTTACGATTGTAGAAGTCTAACTAAAATTAGATTCTCAAATACGCTAAAAAGGATTGGTAAGGATGCGTTCAGAGATACAAAAATTCAATCTGTGATTATTCCATCAAGTGTTGATACTATTTACGACGGTGCTTTGGGAGAATCTTTAGAAAAAATCATATTCGAACCATCTAACAACCCATTATACTATTATTCTAAAGAAATAGATATAAAGAGTTTTGGTCCCACATCGCGCCCAATATATGGATATCCAACCTATGAGCAAGCATGTGCTAAACCGCAAGTCTTTACTGCTAGTTATCAATCCCCATTTATACAGAATTCGCTTACGGAGCTATCTTTAGGTCGCACATTAGTAACATTGTCTTATTTATATGGCGAGGATGATGAACTGCCGAATGATGAAATACGGTCACGTACATACATGATTTGGAATAGAAACTATTCTCATATGTTAGGGGTATCTAACAGTGAATTACAAAAAGTAACTATACATGATGAAATAGACAATCCGTTTTTGGTAAGGGATTCGTTAAAATCAAATTATACGAGTTATTATTATCGTCAGTATTATCATCAATTGTGTATTGACGAGCATAACTATGTTACAAATTTTGCCCCAATTCTTTCAGCTGGCAAATTACAAAAACTTAAAGAAATACGTTGCATGAGTGCGACACCACCTGATGTGTTGGAGGATTTTCCTGTCGGTGTATATATGTCTGCAAAGGTATATGTCCCACAAGGTAGTCTAAATGATTATAAAAACGATCCATATTGGGGGAAATTTTGGTCAATTGAGGAAATGGTCATATCAGGAATAGATGAGCGGTTTGCTGAAAAAGATTCAATTTCAATTGTAGTGAGTGATTGCGGAATTCAAATTTTTAATAAAGATAAGAAAACTTTTGTAAGAGTATTTTCGATTTCAGGTTCTCTGATTGCAGAAACCACAAATGATTTAATTCCAAATATTCCATGTGGGATATACATCATAAATATTGGACATAAAAATTTCAAAATAAAAATCTAGCCCACAAAGGTCGTTAAGTCGACACTTGTATGCGTGTCGCATCCATGAACAACTTGTGGTTATAAGTTATGTTGTATCGTAACAATAGGCAACCTCGTCAGTAGAACCGTCTGATGCAGGCTCTGCCTCAAAATAGTAATACGGTTCGGTGCTGCTGCGACAAGCCCGTACAGGTTCGATCTTATTGGCGCTTCCGACTCGGTCGGTGGGAGTTTGTAAGATAGCACTGTCGAAGATGGCCTCGAAAGAGGAAATAAGTCGCGAAAAAAGTTCAAAGTATTCTTCCCCGGCTCTCAAGACCGGGGTTTCGTATTTAACAGAATTTTAGATTTGAGCGTAGTGACCTGACGGAATTTTCTTTCGGCAGGGCGAAAGCAGCAAGCCGATGAGGCTGAGGTCACCACATTTTTGTCACCGAAATATAGTTAAAGTCTGTTAAAGTTTGGGGTTGCGAGGCAGAGGTGTGGGGTTGAATGACACTGAACGGATTTGGATGAATTTGAAATATGTACTGACTATCAGCACATTAGGCTGATATAAGAAAAGATGTGCACCTATCGTAACGCGCATAACAAGCAATATTTCAGTGTGTTAGCGTGGGTGTGGTGACTAATATGGTGACTCGGAGGGGTATAGTTGAATAAAAGACCGCTAACTCATTGAGAATTAGCGGTCTTTTGTGGTGCCACCAGGAATCGAACCGGGGACACAAGGATTTTCAGTCCTTTGCTCTACCAACTGAGCTATGGCACCATCGTGGTTTCTTTGCTTTTGCGATGCAAAGGTAGGTATTATTATTCAATCTGCCAAATTTTTCGGGATATTTTTTATCCTTTTTGTTTTTAATTTTCGCTATAACCCTATATATCAACAGATAGCAAACAAAACTTTTTTCACCACACACAACATGGCACAACGAATTCTTTTTATATCCTATCCATATCGACTCCTCACACATCAACACCCCACACGCGAAAAGCTCTCAACTCAATTATCGCACACTCAACTATTATAAATGTAAGTCAGATATAGAATCGCACACCTCCATCCCGACAGGCCGACCGACATCCGAAGGAGCTCTCCCGGAAAGAGCATACCGCAAAATCCACAGCCGACATCAATCACACGCACGCGCTTAATTATATAAGAATTTTCATTTAAAGCAGAAAATATTTTCTAAAAAAGTTGATAAACTGAAAGAATTTGGCTACTTTTGCAAAGTTTTTTGCCAATTGACAAACGTTATGGGTAAGTTTAGTGAATATAAATTGCCGCTAAAAAGCATGCCTGTAGGCATTCAAGAGATTGACTACCAAATAGGTAAGCAGCTCTTTGTCAACATGGAGAACAATGACGTGCGCAATGCCGACGTTAAGGTGCATCTTGTAGTAGAGCATAAGAACGACTACTATGACATGCATTTCACATTGAGCGGCGAAGTCATTGTCGCCTGCGACCGTTGCCTTGACGACCTCGTGCTTCCGGTCGACACCACTTACCACATCATTGTCAAATATGGCGACGACTATCGCGATGACTCCGACGAGTATCTGGAGATACCCTACAGCGATGCCGATATAAACGTGGCATACATGATCCACGACACAATCGCGCTCGCCATCCCCATCAAGCATGTGCATCCGGCAGGCAAATGCAACCGGGCCATGAGTTCGATACTCAAGAAGCACCGCGCCTCATCGACAAATCCGGAGGACGCCGACATCGAAGCCGAACTGATGGATGAAATCGACGACATCGAGGACACGCCCACCGATTCACGCTGGGACAAACTCAAAGACATAAATCTGGACTGAGTCCGACTCTGACTTCAATGATTTATCCAACAACGCATTTAACAATTCATTAAGATAATTATAAAATAAAGAATAAAACAAAATGGCACATCCTAAACGAAAACAATCAAAGACTCGCACAGCCAAACGTAGAACTCACGACAAAGCAGCGATGCCTACATTGGCAGTATGCCCCAACTGTGGCGCATGGCACGTTTACCACTGTGTATGCGGCGAATGCGGTTACTATCGTGGTAAAGTAGCTATCGAAAAAGAAGCAGCCGTTTAATACGACGAGTTTTTGCCACTCACAGCAAAGGTTGCCAGGCCGCCTGCACACATAAACGGACAGACCGCGCAACCTCCAGGAAACAACATCTCTCCCCACCCGCCGGCGCAACGGCGAACCAGTGGGAGGATGTTTTTTTCATAGCGTGAGACACCGACTTATAAAGGCGGAGACTGCCTGCTGTCAGCCCCGCATCGTGTCCACCAAGCCCGACAGTGGCAGTCTACCGAACAGCTGACGTGTCATAACGGCCGGCTATCACTTCATTTATATTCCAGACAATATGGTTAACGCAAGAATATCAGGCATCGCCTCATACGTGCCTGACGACATTCTCGACAACGAGATGCTCTCCAAGATGGTTGACACCAACGACGAGTGGATTACCACCCGTGTCGGCATCAAGGAACGCCGTATACTCAAAGCCGAGGGTGAAGGATCGTCATATCTCGGTGCCAAGGCTGTAGAAAAACTCATAGCCGAGACCGGGGTCAATCCCGACGAAATAGAACTGGTGATATGCGCCACTTCAAACCCCGACTACCGTTTCCCCTCAACCGCATCGGTGATTGTGGAAAAAACAGGCCTTAAGAACGCCTACGCATACGACATACAGGCAGCATGCGCCGGCTTTATCGTAGCCCTTGAAGACGCAACAGCCTACATCAAATCAGGATTGCGCAAGAAAGTCATCGTAGTGGCAGCCGAAAAGATGTCATCGATGGTCAACTATCAGGACCGCTCTACATGCCCGCTCTTCGGTGACGCCGCGGCTGCCGTGCTCGTCGAACCCACCGAAGCACCCGTCGGCGTGATTGACGGCGTGTTCCATGTCGACGGCGCAGGTCTTGAGCACCTCCTCATGAAAGCCGGCGGCTCTGTAAAACCCATCACCCACGAAGCCATCGAAGCCGGAGAGAACTACCTCTTCCAGGACGGACGCAACGTCTACAAGAACGCAGTCACCGACATGCTCACATCATCGCTCGACGTCATGAAACGCAACAACCTGACAGTCGACGACGTAGACTACCTCATCCCCCACCAGGCCAACCTCCGCATCATCGAGGCAGTAAGCTCCCGCGCAGGCTTCCCCGCCGAAAAAGTCCTCGTCAACATCGAGCATTACGGCAACACCTCGGCAGCCTCAATTCCTTTGTGTCTCGACGAATACAAGACCAAACTCAAGAAAGGCGACCGACTGCTGCTCACCGCCTTCGGCGCAGGATTTACCTGGGGCGCTATGTACCTCATCTGGGATCTGTAATCAGTTATCAGGCAAAATATTTCTGAAAATAGCATCTTTTAAGGTGCTATTTTTGTTTTATACACGTAGCCATTATTTTTAAGCAAGGCATTAGAATTATATGGATTATTTTTAATAGATTTGTACAACAGCAAAAACATAACACAATATGGAAGAAAAACAACATAAAGCAGGATTTGTCAACATAGTCGGCAACCCCAACGTCGGAAAATCCACACTCATGAACGACCTCGTAGGCGAACGCGTATCAATCATAACCTCAAAAGCACAGACCACACGTCACCGCATCACCGGCATTGTCAACACCCCCGACTACCAGATAGTATTCTCCGACACCCCCGGCGTACTCTCCCCCAAATACAAACTCCAGGAAAGCATGCTGAGCTACTCCGAAGGCGCCCTCACCGACGCCGACATACTCCTCTACGTCACCGACGTCGTGGAAGACCCCACTAAAAACGCCGACTTCCTCGCCAAAGTAGCCAGAGAAAAAATACCCGTACTCCTCGTAATAAACAAAATCGACCTCGTAAAGTCGCAGCAGGAACTCGAAGACAAAGTCGCCATGTGGAAAGAAATGCTGCCCAACGCCGAAATCTTCCCCACATCGGCCAAAGAGCACTTCAACGTCAGCAACCTGATGGCACGCATCGTCGAACTCCTTCCCCCCTCTCCCCCCTACTTCGGCAAAGACGCACTGACCGACAAACCGGCCCGCTTCTTCGTCACCGAAATCATCCGCGAGAAAATCCTGCTCAACTACGACAAAGAAGTACCCTACGCCACAGAAGTCATAGTTGAAAAATTCGACGAGTCAGACAACGCAATCCACATCATGGCCGTCATCTACGTCGAACGCGACTCCCAGAAAGGCATACTCATAGGCAAAGGCGGCTCAATGCTCAAACGCGTCGGCACCGAAGCACGCAAAGACATCGAGAAATTCTTCGACAAACGCATCTATCTCGAACTGTTCGTCAAAGTGGAATCAAACTGGCGCAACCGCGAAAACAAACTCCGCTCCTTCGGATATATCGAATAAAGAGCGCAACCACATAGCCCCCGACGACCGCGCCGGCCACCTCCGACGCGGTCCACCTTTGTGGAATTCAAATTTTTATGTTAAATTTGCACTTCAAACGCAAAAACAATACACCGTTATGGGACAACTTGTAGCAATAGTCGGACGCCCTAATGTCGGCAAATCGACACTCTTCAACCGCCTGACCGAAAGCCGCACGGCTATCGTCGACGAGACAGCCGGCACCACACGCGACCGCCAGTACGGCAAAGTAAACTGGAATGGAAAAGAATTCTCAATCGTCGACACCGGCGGATGGGTAGTCAATTCCGAAGACATATTCGAAGGCGAAATCAACAAACAGGTCGCACTTGCCATCGAACAGGCCGACGAAATACTATTTGTTGTCGACTCCATGAACGGCGTGACCGACCTCGACGACCACGTAGCCGAAATACTGCGCAAATCAAAGAAACCCGTCCTCCTCGTAGCCAACAAAGTCGACTCAAACGACTGGCTCTACAACGTACCCGAATTCTACGGACTCGGACTCGGCGACCCCTACCCCATATCAGCCGTCAACGGCTTCGGCACCGGCGACCTCCTCGACGACGTAGTCAAGAAACTCCCACAGCCCGAAAACGACATAGAGGAAGCCGTAGAGGACATACCCAAATTTGCCATCGTCGGCCGACCCAACGTAGGCAAATCATCCATCATCAACGCATTCATCGGCGAAGACCGCAACATCGTGACCGACATCGCCGGCACCACACGCGACTCCATCTACACCCGCTACAACAAATTCGGATTCGACTTCTACCTCGTCGACACCGCCGGCATACGCAAAAAAGCCAAAGTCAACGAAGACATCGAATACTACTCCGTCATACGCTCCATCCGCTCAATCGAAGCCTCCGACGTCTGCATCCTCATGATCGACGCCACCCGCGGCATCGAAGCCCAGGACCAGAGCATATTCTCGCTCATACAGCGCAACAAAAAGGGACTCGTCGTATGCGTCAACAAATGGGACCTCGTCGAAAACAAAAGCCAGGCAGCAATCAAGACATTCGAAGCCGCCATCCGCGACCGATTCGCACCATTCACCGACTTCCCCATCATCTTCACCTCGGCCATGACCAAGCAGCGCATCTACAAAGTGCTTGAGACAGCCATCGAAGTCTACAACAACCGACGCCGCACCATCCCCACCTCGCAACTCAACAACTACCTGCTCGAGGCCATCGCAGCCTACCCGCCGCCAGCCAACAAAGGCAAATACGTCAAAATCAAATACATCACCATGCTCAAAGGCGCACCCATACCCACATTCATATTCTTCTGCAACCTCCCGCAGTGGGTAAAGGAACCCTACCGCCGCTACCTCGAAAACAAAATCCGCGAGCACTGGGACTTCCACGGCACCCCCATAAGCGTCTTCATGCGCGAAAAATAACCCGATACACCACAACACCGTCATACAAAATACCGCGGCCACTGCACTCGCAGAGCCGCGGTATTTTAGTAGGTGGATGTCGCAAAACCGACGTATACCGGGGGTGTTGCAGAACTAAACTTTCCGCGGTTGAAAACCGCGGCTACTAAGCGCAGC
>CAMWJS010000059.1 GCA_947174635.1 uncultured Muribaculaceae bacterium | reverse complement strand
TATAAACCAGCAGATTTACAGTCTGCCCCATTTGGCCACTCTGGTATTCGCCCTTTGACAAACCCCTGCCCCATCTGCATCATTTCACTCCGGAACCGGAAGAAAATCATGCGAACATTTTCAGCAGAACGCTTGTTCTTGTTTTGAGCCTCTTGTCGGATTCGAACCAACGACCCCGAGATTACAAATCACGTGCTCTGGCCAACTGAGCTAAAGAGGCATATTTCAATTTTCTCTTGCATCGCAAACCGCGTTTCGGGCTCAAATGCGGTTGCAAAGTTACGCAAAGTTTTTAAATCACCAAACTTTTCCCGATTATTTTTCGTTGTTTTTGTGATTTTTTTCTTTTTGACCGCCACAAATGCCCTATTTCGGCAATTTTACGGCCCAAAAAAACGGAGCAAAAGAGCCAGACGCACACCGCGCCGGCCCGTGCGGCACAGAATTCTATGACAGCATGAATCGCCCCCAATCCGTAAAAAAGATGTACGCCTGCGTTAAAAACCGCAGCATAAATTGTTTCCAATACAATTTTCATTACCTTTGCAACGCATTTACATCGCACATAATATATAGTTATACAGGAAACCGCCCATGATCAACCAAACACAGTCAGGGGCCGGTTTTATTTTTTTATTGAAAAGCATTATGATTTTACAGTGCGGCATATTATTTGCCTTCCTCGCCATCGGCGAGCTCATTGTAGCCACCACCGGAGTGCCCGTACCGTCAAGCATCATCGGGATGCTTCTGCTGACAGCTTCCCTGAAAGCCGGCATAGTCCGCATCAGCTGGGTAGACCGCATTTCCGACTTCCTGGTGCGCAACTTAGGATTTTTCTTCGTGCCCGCCGGTGTAGGCCTGATGCGTTGCCTCGGCGTCATCAAGGGAGAACTGATGCCCATACTTATCGCCACCGTGGCAAGCACATTTGCCATCATAGCCGTCACAGGCTGGGTACACCAGTATACGCGCCGCTTCACCTCGGGCGTCAACCGCCGATTTTCCCACACCTCAATAAAACACGAAAATGGAACTGCTGACTAACAAATATTTCCTGATAGCGCTGACGTTCTGCGTATATGTCGGCTCGCAGCAACTGCAGAAACGCACCGGCATAAAACTCCTCAACCCTATCCTCATATCGATAGCCGTGCTGATATGCATTCTCTGCGGAGCCGGCATCGATTATGAAACCTACTGCGAAGGGGGCGAATATATCGACTTCTGGCTCAAGCCCGCAGTCGTGGCACTCGGCGTACCGCTCTACCGCCAGCTCGAGTCAATCAAGAAACAGATGCTCCCGCTGCTTGCCGCCGAACTTGCCGGATGCGTGGCCGGAGTGGTATCTGTAGTGCTCGTGGCCGACCTGCTCGGAGCATCGCGCGAGGTCATCATGTCGCTTGCCCCGAAAGCTGTCACCACCCCCATAGCCATGGAGATATCGGCAGCAACCGGCGGCATACCGTCGCTGACAGCCGCCGTAGTGGTATGCACAGGCATATTCGGAGGCATGGCCGGCTTCAAGATGGTCAAGATGAGCCGCGTACGCAGCCAGATAGCCACGGGCCTGTCAATCGGCACCGCCGCACACGCCGTAGGCACATCGGCCGCCATGGAACGCAGCGAGCGCTACGGCGCCTACTCCTCCTTGGGACTGACGCTCAACGGCCTGCTGACTGCCCTCCTCGCCCCGTTCATACTCAGCATCCTCGGATATTGCTGATTTTTTAGTACAGCGCGCATATTTTTTAAGCGCGCATATTTCATCCGGTACACAATTTTCTGTATATTTGCATATCTGACATTCAACGAATTTCAACAAGCACAACAAATTA
Source organism: uncultured Muribaculaceae bacterium (assembly GCA_947174635.1). Classification (GTDB taxonomy): domain Bacteria; phylum Bacteroidota; class Bacteroidia; order Bacteroidales; family Muribaculaceae; genus JAGBWK01. The sequence goes on along the minus strand of CAMWJS010000059.1, from coordinate 14,550 downwards.
TATCCATGAATACAGCTATACAACAGCGCATCGACGCACTCCGCGGCCACATGAAAGCCAACGGCATCTACGCCACTGTCATCCCCCAGATCGACCCCCACCAGAGCGAATACCTCGCCGACCACTGGCAGGCACGACGCTACCTGTCGGGCTTCACCGGTTCGGCCGGTGACCTCGTCGTGACCCTCGACAAGGCCCTCCTGTGGACCGACTCGCGATATTTCATACAGGCCGCACGCCAGCTCGACGGCACCGGCATCATACTGATGAAAGACGGTTTGCCCGAGACTCCCTCGATGGCACAATGGCTCGGCGCCAACGTCCCCGCCGGACAATACGTCGGCATCGACGGCATGCTCTTTTCCAACTCCGCCGTAAGAAACCTCGCCGAAAGCCTTTCAGCCCACGGCATCGAGCTGCTCACCGGCTTCGACCCCGTCGACAGCATCTGGACCGGACGCCCGGCTCTCCCGCAGGACAAGATTTTCATCCACGACATCAAATATGCCGGAACATCGGCAGCCGAAAAAATCAATGCCGTCACCGACAGCCTCAAGGCCCGCAACCTCGATGCAATCCTCATCTCGGCGCTCGACGAGATAGCCTGGACGCTCAACATCCGCGGCACCGATGTCACCTGCAACCCCGTGGCCACCTCTTTCCTCTTCATCTCCCCCAAAGGCTCTACCCTATTCATCGACCCGGCCAAGACCGACGACTCCGCGGTGGCATATCTCAACGAAGCAGGCGTGACAACCGCGCCCTACAGCTCGATACTCGATTTCCTCTCCGCACTCGCGCCTCAGAAAGTGCTCGTCGACGAGGCCCGCACCGCCGAACGCATCTGCTCGGCACTCGGCTCCAACCGCCGCAACGGCGCATCACCCATACCGATGCTCAAAGGATGCAAGAACAAAATACAGATTGAGGGCACCCGCTCGGCAATGGAACGCGATGGCGCCGCGCTCGTAAAATCGTTTATCGAAATCGAGAAACGCATTGCCGCCGGCGAACCTATCACTGAAATCACCGTCGCCGACATTCTGCATAAACACCGCTCGGCACAGCCCCTTTTCTTCGACCTTAGTTTCGACACCATCGCCGGATACGGCGCCCACGGTGCCATCGTCCACTACTCGGCGACAAAAGAGAGCGACGCCACACTGCATCCCGCCGGACTGCTCCTGGTCGACTCAGGCGCACAATATCTCGACGGCACCACCGACATCACCCGCACCATAGCGCTCGGCACGCCCACAGCCCAGGAGAAAAGCGACTTCACCCTCGTGATGAAGGGACACATAGCCCTCGGCACCGCCATCTTCCCCGAAGGCACACGCGGCGCCCAGCTCGACGCACTGGCCCGTCAGTTCCTGTGGCAGCACGGCCTCAGCTATCTCCACGGCACCGGACACGGCGTCGGCCACTTCCTCAACGTGCACGAAGGCCCGCAAAGCATACGCCTCAACGAAAACCCCACGCCCCTCACTCCCGGCATGATTACATCCAACGAACCGGGCGTCTACCGCGAAGGAGTCCACGGCATACGTTGCGAAAACCTCGTGCTGACCGTACCGGCGTTCACAACCGAGTTCGGACGTTTCCTCAAGTTCGAGACCCTCACCCTCTTCCCCTTCGACCGCAACCTCTTCGAACTCTCGATGATGACGCCGGCCGAAATTCGATGGGTCAACGAATACCACGCCACCGTCTACGCCCGCCTCGCCCCGTTGCTCACCCCCGACGAGCAGCAATGGCTCCGCGAACGCACCCTGCCGCTTTGAGCAATTCATAATGCATAATGCATAATTTAGGTCGGACTGGTCGGACCTGTCTGACTGGTCTGACTGGTCTGACCTGTCAAACCCCACCAAAATTCCCCACTCAAAATTCAAAATTACACTTATGGCATTAATAGTACCCGTACGCGGATTTACACCCAAGATAGGCGACAACTGCTTCCTGGCTGAGAACGCCACAATAGTCGGCGACGTTGTCATGGGCAACGACTGCTCCGTATGGTTCAACACCGTAATCCGCGGCGATGTCAACTCCATACGCATCGGCGACTGTGTCAACATACAGGACGGCTCGGTGCTCCATACCCTCTATCAGAAATCGACAATCGAAATCGGCAACCACGTCTCGATAGGCCACAACGTAGTGATACACGGAGCCAAAATCCACGACTACGCCCTCATAGGCATGGGTGCCGTGGTGATGGACGACGCCGAAGTGGGCGAAGGCGCCCTCGTGGCCGCCGGCTCGGTAGTGCTTTCCCGCACCAAAATCGGCCCCAACGAACTATGGGGCGGCGCTCCCGCCAAATTCATCAAGATGGTAGAGCCCGAAAAAGCCCGCGAAATGAACATCAAGATAGCCCACAACTACCTGATGTACTCCTCATGGTACTCCACCCCCGACATCGACCCCACAAAAGAATAACCGATTTAAAACACCTGAGCTCCCTATCCCTCTCCAACGGACTAAAGCCCGCTCACAGAACCAAAGCACAAGGCCACAAAACAGAGCAACCTATTGGTGCAGGCAAAAAACGCTGTAAACCACTTGGTTCTGTGAGCAAACTTCAGTTTGCTCCACCTTAAATCCATTTACATCCTCTGATGCCAAACTCCAGACATAGTTACAACCGAAGATGCAAAGGCCATGACTACCGAAGCCGCTGCATCTACATGATAACCATGCTGAAATCGGCGGAAGCCCCTATTTTCTCATCAATCACAGCCGACCCCACTTCGGCAAAGACACGCCCTTTAGTTGAGCTTTATCCTGCCGGCAAAATAATATATGAATGTCTCAAAAAGCTGCCTGACAACTACCCTGCCATCCGCATCCTGCGATATATAGCGATGCCCGACCATATTCATTTCGAAATTTTTGTCACGGAAAAGACAGAAATGCCGCTGGGATCAATTGTCGCCGCGTTCAAATCAGCCTGTACCAAAAGATACCGAGAGCAATACCCTCAATCCAGCCTTGCAATAAAAGGTATCCCGATGTTTCAGGACGGCTTTAATGATAAGATTGCTTTTCGTGCCGGAGCCAAAGATGCTTTCTACAATTATATAGCTGACAATCCTCGAAGATACCTTATAAAAAAACTTTACCCCGACTACTTTTACCATAAATTGCAAATAACAGTCAATGGAAGGAAATGCGGCCTTTACGGCAATATCTTTCTACTTGACCACCCCGTCAAATCTTTTGTAAAGATAAGTAGGATAAGAAGTCGTACGCCGGATCTTGATGCCAAAATCAAAATGTGGGAGGAAACAATTCGTTGCGGCGGAGTTCTTGTGTCGCCGTTTATCAATCCCGACGAAAAATGCTACCGTGATGCAGCTATCAATAACGGCAACGGCATAATCCTTATCGTAGATTACTGCTTCTCCGACAGAACAAAGCCCTACAAAGAGCTGTTTGACATCTGCTCGAAAGGACGCCTGCTGATAGTCAGCACCGAGCAGTACCCGACTCCACTCAAACTAATGAAATACCTCCACGCCCAAGAACTGAATGCAATAGCTTCCCATATATCACAGCTCGCCCCAGGCACCGCTCAAATCAGCCGCCGCTGACCGATTATTGCCGCTGACCTCCACAATAGTACCGGTTTGAACAGCCCGATTGGTTCCGCAAGCAAACTTCAGTTTGCCTCACAGCTATTATCTTTTGATTATTGGCTATTATTTTGTATTTTTGCCACATAAAAGTGAAAAAGAGCATCTTATAAAACCTTCATAAATGCATAACATCTAATTTATTATTTTTTCTACCATGAAAAGAACTTTTATAATCCTATCATTTATCCTTTTTGCGATGTCCATTGTCGCGGAAGCAAGATTTTGGACAAAAAAGGAACTTTTAAATGCCGGATTTAAATTCGGTGTACAACCTCATTATTCCGAAGTACTATATGGCAAAAAGATTGATGGGAAACTCAACGGAATTGTTTGGCTAAAATCCACTGATAATATAACTATTGGATATATGACAAATGGAGAAATGGCAGCACCATACCTTACAATTTTTGGCGAATACAATTATACTTCAATTCAAGAAAAGGATGTTAGCTATAACTCAAAAGGCCGAGGCCCAATAAAATTAATCACTGACGAGATTTTTGGCTTCGACACATCATCCGATGCTATACGCAATCGAATAAAAAACGAGACCTTCAATATAAAACGAGTCGTTGACAGTTTCGACGATTTCATGTTTGCAAAGCAAAAAATTCCAACAAGAGCTTGGGCTGAACCTGAATATACTACTGACATAAGAATTGTCAATTCAGATGTGACTGAAAGTATTCCTGTTTTTAGAAAAAATCTAACATATCCGGATTTGGTTCTCTGCGACGGAGTCTGGCGCCATGATTCTGAATATGTAAATGGAAATGGTGCTGTACATATAAATCTCCCTTCTGATTTTGATATGCGCCAATTCACCGTAGATTTAGATTTCAAGCCTATGGATTTAGGCCAAAAATGCACGCTAATCAACTTATCAAATCTTTTAGGGCTATCTATAAAAGACAACAAAGTTGAAGCAGCCACCAACTTATACCGAAAAGTTATCTGGAATACAGATTGCCCGGTAAAGATTGGTGCATGGAATCATATTTCTATTATTTGCGATATTGATGTTATAATCATACAAGTTAATGATTGCTCAAAACTCGCACCTTTAGCAATTCTCCGCAAGCCATGGGAAAATAAACATTTCATTTCAAGCTTTGCCGGGACATCTAATTTCAAAGGAGAAATCAAAAACATCAGGATTACTTATAATTGATTCTTATACACATAATTAATTCTTATACGCATCTCAGCTCATGGGGGTCGACATTCAGTTTTCTCAATCATATCATTGGCTGAATTCATGGATATTAGCCAATGTGATTCAACTTGCCACCCAGGACTTTTGTGAGCGGTTTGTGGATTATCGGATGGACCCGGGTCGCCGTTTATACGATCAGATGGTTATGGCAGCAAGGTGTGGAGTGGCCAATATTGCAGAAGGTTCAGCACGGCATTCGACATCGGTAGAAACAGAAATGCGGTTGCTTGATGTAGCAAGAGCGAGTTTCGACGAGTTACAGGGCGATATATTCAATTTTCTTTTACGAAAAAAAGCTGATGTCTGGGCTATAGGAAACCCCGAACGAGAAGCAATCTGGCAAATGAGACTTGACACACCTCAATACACCAATAGTTACCTGCATGACGCAGCCATACATATACTTGCTCAGAAAAGCAAATTTGACCGTTGGCTTGAAAACGACAATTCCGAAATAGCCGCCAATGCGTTACTGGTGTTATGTCTCAGGGAAAACAGGATGCTTCAGTCTCAGCTCCACCGTCAGCTTGAGTGCTTCCGGCAGAAAGGCGGCTTCACGGAGAATATGACCGCAGAGAGAGTTGAAGCACGAAAAATTCAGGCCTCAGCAAACGGGACTCCCACATGTCCGAAATGCGGGAAGCCAATGTTCAGGAGGACACAGAAGAAGGGACAGATGCAAGGCCGTGAATTCTGGGGTTGCTGTGATTTTCCCCGGTGCAATGGCATTCTGCCGATAAATCCTGATTAATCAAGGTTTATCGGGATTTATCAAGCTTAATCCCGATTAGTCCCGATTAATCGAGACTATACCCCAATTAATCGGGATTACTCCTGTTAAATCGGGATTTGTCTCGTTTTATCCCGATTTTTTGTATCTTTGCAGACAGTATGGGACGATTACTCTCTATTGATTACGGTCGTCGTCGCTGCGGCATCGCAGTGACCGACACATTGCGCATAGTCGCTTCGGGACTGACTACGGTCGACACCCCGAAACTCGTGGAATTCATCAAAGGCTATGTGGCCCGCGAACAGGTCGACGCCATCATCGTGGGTCACCCCACCACCCTGCGCGGCGAGGAGTCCGACTCGATGCGCTACATCCGTCCCGGCATAGGGCAGCTGCGCAAAGCCCTCCCCGGCATGGAAATCATATTTTTCGACGAACGCTTCACCTCGGCCATAGCACACCGCGCCATGATCGACGGCGGCATGAAAAAGATGGCACGCCGCGACAAAGCCATAGTCGACGAGATTTCCGCCACAATCATACTCAACGACTACCTGCAGAGCCGACAATACAATATATAATATCATATACAAAGACATGAATCTACCGGTATATCTCTACGGCCATCCGGTGCTTCGCGAAGTCGCCGACGACGTGACGCCCGACTATCCCGGCCTCAAAACTCTCATCGCCGACATGTTCGAGACGATGTACACCTCTGAAGGTGTAGGTCTCGCAGCCCCCCAGATCGGCAAAAGCATACGCCTCGTGGTCATCGACGCCGACCCCGTGGCCGAATCATTTCCCGACTGCGCCGGCAAAAAGATGGTGCTCATCAACCCCGAAATCGACGTGCTCGACGGCGACAACGTCAACCGCGCCGAAGGCTGCCTCAGCCTCCCCGGACTCTCGGAGGACGTAAAGCGCGTCGAGAACATACGCCTCAACTGGCTCGACGAGAATTTCGAGGAGCACGAGGAAATCATCACCGGCTTCCTCGCCCGCATCGTGCAGCATGAGTGCGACCACCTCGAGGGAATGGTCTACATCGACCACATCTCCACGATACGCAAGCAGATGATACGCCGCAAGCTCCTCAACATCGTCGAGGGCCGCGTCAGCTGCGACTACCCCGTGCGCTACGCCCCCCGCAAACGTAAATAATTCATAATTCATAATTTCACTTCGCACAAAAATTCATAATTATACGCAAAAAAGTAGGGACGCACGGCTCGTGCGTCCGCCAACCGATTGATTATCAGGCGTGATATCCGGACGCACGAGCCGTGCGTCCCTACAAAATGAAGAGTGGCAACTCCCTCAATACAAAGCCGGGAATTATTATATTGCCAACTGCCGATATTTCGGTTTGAGCTGCCAAAGCCTCAATATATCACCGCTTAAGCCCCCCTACAATAATTATGAATTATGCATTGTGAATTATGAATTAAAAAAATACAAACTATGGCTGACGATAAAAAAATCATTTTCTCGATGGTAGGCGTCTCAAAGACCTACCCTCCCCAGAAACAGGTTCTTAAAAACATATACCTGTCATTCTTCTACGGCGCCAAAATCGGCATCATAGGTCTCAACGGTTCAGGTAAGTCATCACTGCTCAAAATCATTGCCGGCATCGACAAGGAGTATCAGGGCGAAGTCGTATTCTCGCCGGGCTACTCCGTCGGATATCTCGAACAAGACCCGCAGCTCGACCCTTCGAAAACCGTCATCGAGGTGGTGCGCGAAGGCGTGCAGCCCGTCATGGACCTCCTTGCCGAGTACGACAGCGTCAACGCCGCATTCGGCGACCCCGACGTGCTCGAAGATCCCGACAAGATGGAAGCACTCCTCGCCCGCCAGGCCGAGCTTCAGGACAAACTCGACGCCGCCGACGCATGGAACATCGACTCCAAACTCGAACGCGCAATGGACGCCCTGCAGTGTCCGCCCGACGACCAGCCCGTCAGCACACTCTCCGGTGGCGAACGCCGCCGCGTGGCCCTCATACGCCTGCTCCTGCAGCAGCCCGACGTGCTCCTGCTCGACGAGCCCACCAACCACCTCGACGCCGAGTCAATCGACTGGCTCGAACAGCACCTGCGCCAATATCCCGGCACAGTAATCGCCATCACCCACGACCGCTACTTCCTCGACCACGTGGCCGGATGGATACTCGAACTCGACCGCGGCGAAGGAATTCCCTGGAAAGGCAACTACTCCTCATGGCTCGACCAGAAAACCAAACGCATGGCTCAGGAAGAAAAGCAGGCATCGAAACGCCGCAAGACCCTCGAACGCGAACTCGAATGGGTGCGCATGGCTCCCAAGGCACGTCAGGCAAAAGGAAAAGCCCGACTCAACTCCTACGACCGACTCCTCAACGAAGACCAGAAACAGAAAGAGGAAAAACTCGAAATCTTCATCCCCAACGGCCCCCGTCTGGGCAACAAGGTAATCGAGGTCAACAATCTCGGCAAGGCATTCGGCAAGAAACGTCTGTTCAACGACCTGACATTCTCCCTGCCGCCCAACGGCATCGTGGGTGTCATCGGCCCCAACGGCGCCGGAAAAACCACGCTATTCCGCCTCATCATGAAGCAGGAGCAGCCCGACTCAGGCAGCTTCGAAGTCGGCGAGACGGTGAAGATAGCCTACGTCGACCAGACCCACCACGACCTGCTCCCCGACAAATCGGTCTACGAAGTGATATCGCAGGGGGTTGAATCGTTCCGCATGGGAGGCCGCGACGTCAACGCCCGCGCCTACCTGTCGAAATTCAACTTCACCGGCGCCGATCAGGAAAAGAAAATCGGCGTGCTCTCCGGCGGCGAGCGCAACCGCCTGCACCTTGCCATGGCGCTCAAAGAGGAGGGCAACGTGCTCCTGCTCGACGAACCTACCAACGACATCGACGTCAACACGCTCCGCGCCCTTGAGGAAGGCCTCGACGACTTCGCCGGCTGCGCCGTAGTGGTAAGCCACGACCGCTGGTTCCTCGACCGCATCTGCACCCACATACTCTCATTCGAGGGCGACGGCAACGTAGTGTGGTACGAAGGCTCCTACAGCGACTACGAGGAATACAAACGCCGCCTCAACGACGGCAAAGAGCCCCCCCGCCGCCGCTACCGCAAACTCATGGAGTAATCCGACCCCCATACACATTCGAGCCTGAATCGACTGCCACATTCTCATAAAGGCTAAAAATCAGGCAAAAACAGAAAGAAAGCGAAAGAATTTTGCAATTCTTTCGCTTTCTTTCCAATTGCACCAATTATAAAACATAGTAAATATGAGGGCAACAGTCTTATAATAAAATAATATAATTCGTCAACAAGGATGACGAATTTGATACAGATTGAATAAACGGAGTGGCGTATCAGATATACAAGCGTAGAGCCGGAGGCTCGGGGATTGTGACTAACCCCGGGCGGAGACCGTGGAACGGGCGCAACCCGGGGATTCTGCGGACACGTACGTAACAAGCCCGGGAAGGGCGACGTTGTGGTACGGCGTGCAGACATCACGACATCGCCCCTCCGGGGCTAATTTTAGTTGGCGTCCACGTTCCCCGGGCTTCGGGACACTCCGTGCCCTCCGCACCGGGGTTAATCACAATCCCCGAGCCTCCGGCTCTCCGCTACAATACCATTATATAAGCCCAGGGGACTAAGTAACTGTTCAAAATTATTTTGATATTATGGCGGAAGGATTTTTTAGCCGATTTTTATTGAGGAAGAAGGAATGTAGCGAGCTACATGACTGATGACGAGATAGAAAGCGGCAGAAAAGACTCCGACATAATATCAAAATAATGAGAATGGTGGGTATAAAATAATTTTAAACAGTTACTTATAATACGTATAATGACTTACTTATTACTGAATTTCCGGAATTTTCGGAAATAAATTACCTTGTTTTTTTAACTTTCTTTTGGCAATCGAAAAAAGTTTGTTAAATTTGCCGACGCAGACCGCATCACGCAGGGGCCCGGTCAAGGGTATGCGGGCGGGGCTGTGACAACATTTTGGAAAGCGTTTACTTGACGCTCTTTCTTGACTCGTTGAAATCTGGAAAATTTCTTTTGGTATAGTCAAGGATGCAGCAAACAGTAGATGTCTATGTGGATATGTACATTATGCCGACGCCGGCGCGCGAGCGCCGACGGTCAGTGTATAATCATATTCTGCGTGAGGCTTCTGCAAGTTTGCTCGTTCAACTATACCGGGCATTCCAGAGCCTCAACGAGTGGGACGAGCAACGGTACGGCTCTCACGCTTTTCTTTTTATATCGTAAACCAATCGCCTCGACAGGGAGCTATGCAGGCCTTTATTATCACATGAAACACATAAGACTCTATGCTGTAGCCGTTGTATTAGTAGTGACCTGTTTTGTCGGAATTGAAACTTTTGCACAGTTATCCGGCCGGTCGCCTGAACAAAAAAAGACCTTTATTCAATATATTTCTTCCAAAATTAAAGAAAACGAAGCTGCTATGCTTCTTTTTACACAATCAGAATTATCAGCCGCCATAAACAAATTTGGAGACTCTAAATCCATAGAATTTTATCCGTTAGGCACATACTATTTTTATACAGGTGCTATCAACGTATATAACTCAATGAGTATAATTATTTATTATACCGACGATATTTTGAGTATTTTCGGAGTAAATACCGCTGTATTCCGAAATTTTGACTCTGACCATAACAGGCAGTATGTATTTATAAAAAATGGAACAACAACATTATATACTCTTGTAAAAAAATCTAATGGTCATTTTGATTTGGTTGAGAATTCATATATTAATGGCAACCAACTTTCTTCTACAAGGTATACCGATGATTATGGTTACCAACAACAGCATTATGAAGCGAATGCTCCCTATGCCCCATCTGGACTAAATTTTATAACGGATTTAGACTCTCCATCTTCATCGTCTACAAGAAACAAATCTAATTCACATAGATCCTCAAAAGCAAACTGCCCGTATTGTAATGGCACAGGCGTCACTAAGAGTCAAAGTAGCGGTGGAAATATGAGTAGCCATGTGGCTTATTATAACTCCCCGGGAAATAAATGTCCTTATTGTGGATACAGCAATAAGCATTACCACACAAAATGCCTGCATTAATATAATACCTTTACCTGATATTTAACTTAATTAATTTATAATCACCTTTTTATTAACCAATTTAATTTTTATCACAATGAAAAAACAAGTTCTTTTTGCAGCTGCCGCTGCCGTTTTGATGCTTAGCTCTTGCTCTACAATCACACACACTGCAACTACCGAAAGCGTCGACACCGAGATGTTCAACCGCTCTAACGCCGACCTCAACGTGTCATCTCAGAAAATCTCGTTCACCTACAACCCCGACGCATCTCATCGTCGTGCCGGCAAGAAAGCTGTTATCCGCGCAGCCGTAGCCAAAGCGCTCGAAGCCAACGGCAACGCCGACGTGCTCGTAGCTCCCCAGTATGAGGTGAAAGAGACACGCGGCCTCTTCACAACCAAAATCAAATACGTCACCGTCAAAGGCTATCCCGCAACTTACAAGAACGTTCACCCCACCACTACACAGGAGGCTCAGATTGTCAACATACTCGACGGCGGACAAGTGATCATCAACAAGTAAAACAGTTACTTATGATGACACGCAAGATACTGGCAGCCGGCATTGCCGCGCTGGCATTAAGTTCGTGTTCGACCATAACCCACACATCGCAGACAGCTTCTGTCGACACCCGGCTCTACAACCTCACGGTGGCCGACATGAAAGTAGCCAATGCCAAAGACTCCGTCACAGTCGACTGGAAATGGAACCCGCTGTCGACCATTTCGCTAAAGGCTCAGAAGGAATCGGCCACCCACGCCCTTCTCAACCGCAACGACGCCGATGTGCTGGTCGAACCCCAATATATTGTAACCCGTCGCGGCATATTCCGCGGAGGCTCTGTGACTGTCACCGGCTACCCCGCCACCTACACCGATTTCCGCCCCATGAGCAGCGAGGACGCCGAGAAGATAGCCACCGTCAACGGCGACTGCAGCACAGTGGTTGTCAATCCCGTGATTTCAACCACAGCAGGCAAAGTCGTCAAAAACCGCAAAAAACCAGTCACGCCTCTTCTCCGTAAGGATGCTCCGCAGAGCCACCGGTTTGTCAACATACTCGGAGGCGCGGTAATCGATGCAAACGCAAATGTCGAAGCAGGCTTCCAGATTGGAGCCATGTATGGCTCTTACGGCAAAGGCTGGGGATGGTATGGCAAGTTAGCCCTCAGCTCTGCCAACTGCTGCGACTGGACAACATACGATGAAGAACGCAAATGGACACCAACTGTCACTGTAGGCGGCATCAAGACCATCGGCGGAGGATTCAGCGCTTTTGCCGGCATTGGTCTCGGTGGTTACTTTGTCAACGATTACGACTACGGAAATCACTACGACAAGGATTGTGCAAAGTTCTCTATTCCGGTCGATTTAGGGTTCATGATGCGCATCAAAAACGTCAATGTCATGGTAGGCGCTACCTATGCAACTCCCGTCGCAGGTGTCGGTTCAGGCAACGTCAATCCATTTGCCGGCATCGGTTACTCTTTCTGATACGACATAAACCACAACATGAAACGACAGGTGAGATTTTAACGGCTCACCTGTCGTTTTTATCAAGAGGGGGAGTGTATTGTGAAAGGCTATGCTGTGCAGAAACGGAACCATAATCTTTTGCGTATAAATAGTACAATTCGTCAACAAGTTGTTGACGAATTTAAGATGCCTGCACACTTCGGTATTATACCGTGGGGACACCATATATCAACCCGACAGGTGTGCCGGACGTATAAGAACATCCTTATCTGACAGAAATACAATATAACAGGAGAACAGTCGCGTTAATGATTTTGCGATGCTGTTCTCCTGTTAAATATTATCACGGAAGCGTAATCACGCCTTGTTGCGGCGGTTGCGCCAGTAGCCGGTCATCTGCTCGAGCGTCTTGCCTTTGGTTTCGGGCACCAGACGGAGCACGAACCATGCGGCGAGGATACATATCACGCCATAGAGCGCATAGGTGAACACGTGGCCGAAACCATCGCCCATCGAGCCGAGTTTCATGTTATACATCGGAATGAATGTCGACGACACGATGAAATTGAATATCCACTGGAATGCCACGGCGATTGCGATGGCCGCGCTGCGGATGGTGTTGGGGAAAATCTCGGAGATGAGCACCCAGCATATCGGGCCCCACGAGAACATGAAGCATGCCGAATAAATCATGATGGCGGCCACAGAAACCACGGGGGGAAGCGCCACCACATTTGGCAGAGCCACACCAAACGCTCCCGCCGCCATGCCTATTGAGCCTGCGATGAGCAGCGGCTTGCGCCCCCAGCGCTCCACGGTGAAGATGGCAAGCACGGTGAACGCGATGTTGATGACACCCATGATGACGGTCTGCACCATCGGATTGCCCATGCCCATCGACTCGAAGATACGCGGCGCGTAATAGAGCACCGCATTGATACCGATGGCCTGCTGGAACACCGAAAGCATGATGCCGACAAACACCACCATGATGCCGAACGAGAACAGACGCTCGTTTTTCACGCTTGTCGTGGCCTTGATGTCGGCCAGAATCTCGCGCGCCTTTGCCACGCCGTTGATGCGTGCGAGCACATAGAGGGCGCGGTCATCGTGTCCCTTCATGGCAAGGAATCGGGGCGACATCGGCACGAAGCATACCAGGATGATGAACGCACCGGCCACGAAAGCCTCGCTGCCGAACATGTAGCGCCAGCCTGTCTCGACCGTCCACTGTGCCTCGGCGGGATATATCTGCTGCGCTATCTGTTCTACGGTGGGCTGCAGATGGTCGCCGAGAATGATGGTGTTGACGACGTAGACCACAAGCTGGCCGAAGATGATGGCAAACTGGTTCCACGACACCAGGGCGCCGCGTTTGTTGGCGGGAGCTACCTCGGCGATATACATCGGACACACAGCCGACGCCAGGCCAACACCCACGCCGCCTATTATACGGTAGAGATTAAACATATAGAGAAGGCTCAGCGACGGCTTGCCATGCTCGAAGAACAGGAATTCCGGACAATAGCTTCCCAGTGCGGAAATAAAAAAGAACACTCCGGATATCAGCAGCGAGCGCTTGCGTCCGAAACGCGAGGCAAACAGCCCCGAAAGCGCCGAACCGAGTATACATCCTATCAGCGCGCTCGACGAGGTGATGCCGTGCATGGTGTCGGTATATGTGAAATCGCTTGCACCCGAAAAGAATGCCTGCAAACCTTTCTCCGCACCCGATATCACGGCGGTGTCGTAGCCGAAAAGCAGACCGCCAAGCACCGCCACGGCCACAATGCCGTAGAGATAGCCCATCGATCCCTTCTGTGGTAAATTCATATAGTTGCTCATGGTATTGATATGAGGGGATGTCGCAGAACTCTGATTGTAGGTACGCACGGCTCGTGCGTCCCTACAATTGTTCTACAACACCCTCTTTGTTAATCAGTTACACATACATATTGACGATAGCCTCGTAAAGCTCCTGCTTGCCTGATGTCTGAGCGGGCTCGCCGTTCTTTCTTGCGTAGGCCACGACATCTTCAAGCGACAGCTTGCCCTCTTCAAACGCCTTGCCTTCACCGGCGTCGAACGACGCATAGCGGTCGGCAAGCATCTTCTTATAGGGCGATTTCTCAAGCACGTCGGCAGCCGAGAGGAGCGCGCGCGCCATAGCGTCCATACCGGCGATATGCGCGATGAAGATATCCTCGAGGTCGGTAGAATTACGACGTGTCTTGGCGTCGAAGTTTGTGCCGCCGTTGCCGAGTCCGCCGTTACGGATAATCTGCATCATGGCCTGGGTCAGCTCATAGTTGTCGATGGGGAACTGGTCGGTGTCCCAGCCGTTCTGATAGTCGCCGCGGT